>JAWJLM010000001.1 GCA_040191315.1 Bacillaceae bacterium S4-13-56
ACGAATTTTGTTATCGATTCAATCGACGTAAATTTGATGGTGAGTGGTTCAGTCGCTTACTAAAGTTGTGTGCATCTTCAAGCGCTATTACTTATTCTGAGCTAGTGGATAATCATTAAACTAAATTGAATGTCTATCACAAAGGGCTCGCTATTTAGCGAGCCCTTTGTAAATTGACAATTCAAGCAATTTTGCCTACACTAAAAACTGTATATGCTATTTAGAACGTTTACATAACATGGGGAGGGCGGAGTAATGGAACGCCAAGGAATTATCGTATGGTTTCAGCATATGAAAAACGTGCGCCAATTTAAAAGGTTTGGACATCTATTATATGTTTCCAAGGAAATGAAGTATGCTGTTATTTATGTTAATCAAGATCAAGTGGAACAAGTTAGTGAAAAACTGAATCGTCTTCCCTTTGTTTCAAAGGTGGAGTTATCTTATAAACCGTTTATTAAGACGGTCTTTGAAAGCAAAAAAAATGACAAGGAAAAAGAATACGAGTTTAAGTATGGATTATAGTTTGTTAGAAACTTGGCTTATCAGTAAAGGGATTCTTGAAAGCGTATTTTGCTTTTTTTGAAGCCCTTATACTCTTGAGTGCAAGTTCTAAGTTCTAATGTACTATCAAACGAACACAGTTATAATGATAGCAATAAAGTGCAAACCCCCTTAGTCAATAGGGTGTGGAGCTAGACAATTCTCTAACAACTTATAACTGATACTATAAAAAAAGCCTGCAGAGTGGCGTACACTCTGCAGGTTCCTTTTTGCCCCTACTATATAGAAGCAAGAAGGCAAAGGGAGAGGAGAAACCGGAGGAAGAACTTATGGGGAAACGTAAGTCTTCTCCGTCTTCTTGGAACAACTGTTTAGCTGTCCCTATGAAATATTATGGACAGTATTCCATGTTTTATACTTCACTTTTTCTTTTCTTGAATTTTTGTGATAGGATATTACAGAGAATCTGTTCAGGAGGAAAATCATGAGAATTATTGCTGGTGTCCATAAAGGCAGACATATAGAGCCTGTTCCTCATCAATCCACCCGTCCTACAACCGATAAAGTTCGTGAAGCTATTTTTGATATGATTGGTCCTTTTTTTAATGGAGGACTAGCTTTGGATTTATTTGCAGGAAGTGGGGGGCTAGGGATTGAAGGATTAAGCAGAGGATTTTCAAAAGTTATTTTTGTTGATCACCATCCTAAGGCTATAAAAACATTAAACCATAATATAAAAGAACTTAAGTTAGAAGATAAAACGGAGATCTTTAGAGCTGATGCAATTCGTGCTCTAAAAGGCGCGAGCAAACGTGATCTAGCTTTTGACTATGTTTTCTTAGATCCTCCCTACTTAAAATTTTCTATTCAAGACATTTTAATGCAATTGGAAGAACTAACTCTAATAAAAGACCAGGCTATTATTGTTTGTGAACATGATCAGAAGGAATCTTTACCGGATATTTTGAAAGGATTTCATAAAATAAAAGAAGAAACTTATGGAAGCGTTATTAAAGTGACAATCTATAAATGGAACAGGAAGGGCGAATAAGATGAAAACAAAAGCAATATGTCCAGGCAGTTTTGATCCCGTTACATATGGTCATTTAGATATTATTAAAAGAAGCGCTAAAATTTTTGATGAAGTGATCGTGGCTGTTTTCAATAATCAAAGTAAGTCACCATTATTTACAGTAGAAGAACGCCTTCACCTTTTAAGAGAAGTAACAAAGAATATAGGGAATGTAAAAGTCGATTCTTGCAATGGACTTTTAATGGATTATGCTAAAGAACAAGGAGCAAATGCCATCATACGTGGATTAAGAGCAGTTAGTGATTTTGAATATGAGATGCAGATTACTTCAATGAATCGAAAGTTAAACGATAATATAGATACCTTTTTTGTCATGACAAATAATCAGTATTCTTTTCTTAGTTCAAGTATAGTAAAAGAAGTTGCTAAATATCATGCTTCTGTTACAGATCTTGTTCCAAAAGTTGTTGAGGAAGCCCTACAAAAGAAATACTCCTAAAAAATCGCCAACTGGCGATTTTTTATTGTATCAGCTATAACTTAGGGCAGTTGATAGTATAAAAAACTAAGGCTTTCTCCATTAAGACTTGGCGGTAAACCAAGTTTTTCAAAAAATAAAGTATGAAATTTGTCTAGCTCCAGTGAAAAAGCTTCATCGAGTAATCTTCGAAGTTTTTGCCCCAAGTAATCGCACAAAGGAAAGCTACATAGAGGTACTTCGCAGAAACAAGTGCTTTTTCTTGTTTCGAAAGGCGCTTGCGCTTTTCTTAGGAGTATTTCAACTTTAAAATAATGTAAGGTTCTAATCTTTTTAAGATATCCAGCGCTTCAATTGTATAAAAATTGCTAAGGTTAAGGCAATTAAAGTAATGAAAGGTCCCCAAGAACTAATCAAGTGTAGCCAATCAATAGATCTGTCCCCAAATGACATTTGAACCGCAATCTCATCTGATGAAATGGCTTGTCGATTTACATATAAAGGAACAAAAAGTAGTACCGATAAGACACTTGCAAAAAAACCGTGAATCAACCTTCCGATGAAGTAAGGTTTAAAACGAATATCGGTCTCTCCTAGTATACTTGCCACTTGAGCTTGAACAGACAAACCATTGAAACCTAAAATGAAACTTACAACAATAATTTGCTCTAGAATCGATACATTTTGTGCTAGTGAAATCATCTGAGAACCAAGAGTAATCTCAAAGATACCAGAAATAAAAGGAATGGAAAGGTCATGTGGTAGCCCAATTAAATCCATCAATACATTCAACATTTCTGCAATAAATGGGGTGATATTAACTAAAAAAAGCAGTTTATTGAATACAGAAAACATGATGATAAATCCACCGATCATAAGCAAAGTATGTACAGAGCTGAGAACAGCATCCCCTAAGATTTTCCCAAAACCTCTCTTCTCTTCTTTTTGGGTATCATACATCGCCAACAGAGCTCGCTTCAATGAAAAATGTGAAGATTTATTGTTTTGATCATTGTTTTCTTCTTTACGACCATAAAACCTCATAAAAAAACCAACAAAGGCATTAGCACCATAATGGCTTACTGCTAGAAGTAGGCCTAGTTTTGGATCATGGAAAAAGCCGACTGAAACAGCGCCAAAAATAAAAAGCGGATTAGATGCATTAGTAAAGGATACAAGCCTTTCTGCTTCAATTCTGGAGATCTGCTCCTCCTGTCTTAATCGAGCTGTGATTTTTGCCCCAGAAGGATAGCCACTAGCCATTCCCATGGCCCAGACAAAGCCTCCAACACCCGATACTCTAAAAACGGGTCGCATCAATGGTTCAAACAAAATTCCAATAAATTTTACAACTCCAAATCCGATAAGAAGCTCTGCTGTAATAAAAAATGGAAGTAAAGAAGGGAATACGATCTCCCACCACATGTCTAATCCTCTTAAGGATGCTTCCAAAGACTGATCGGGGTAAATAATCAAGCAAACAGCCAGCGATAAAATTAAAAATGATGATGTATAAACTTTTATGTGACTTTTCATTCAAAGTGCCTCCGTTCCTTGCTTGGTCGCTATTTCTGTACTTATAGGAACAAAAAATGTAGAATAATCTTATCCCATTAGCAGAGACGCAGTGGCATGTCCCTTCTAACAATATACGCACATTAATCCTTGAGTTATGCCATAAAATAGAAAAAAGGGAGTTAAAGGGGGGGGGAGTTGTGCGAGATATTAAAATAGGTCTTGCACTAGGATCAGGTGGTGCTAGGGGATTTTCTCATTTAGGGGTTTTGCGGGTCTTTCATGAGGAAAATATAAAAGTAGATTATATTGCTGGAAGTAGCATGGGTGCTTTGGTGGGTTCTTTGTATGCTGCTGGACAATCTATTGAGGATATGTACCAGTTAGCTTATACATTTAAAAGAAAGTATTATTTAGACCTAACAGTCCCTAAAATGGGATTTATTCAAGGGAATCGAATTCTTGAATATATAAGGTTGTTTACATATGGTAAAAGTTTTGATCAATTACCTGTTCCTTTGTCAGTAATTGCAGCTGACTTATATACAGGGAATAAGGTTGTTTTTAATAAAGGTTCAGTTGCAGAGGCTGTTCGAGCGAGTGTTTCTATTCCAGGCGTTTTTGTACCAGTTCCTTATGGTGATCAATTGTTAATCGATGGAGGAGTCATCGATCGAGTTCCTGTTTCCGTAGTGAAAGAGATGGGAGCGGATATCGTAATAGGAGTTGACTGTGCCCACTTCAAAGATAATCATGATGTTCATTCTATTTATGATGTTATTATGCAGAGTATTGATATCATGCAGGATGAACTTGTAAAAGACGTTAAAGTTAATGCTGACGTTTTATTATTGCCATCTGTTGAACAATACAGCTCAAGATCATTTACAAACATTAGAGAAATTGTTGAAGAAGGAGAGCGAGAAGCCAGAAGGAAACTCCCAGAAATTAAGAGAATGATCGAGAAGTGGAAGGATGACCAAAGGTGATGTCTAACAAACGATATATGGCGGTTCTCATAATAGTTTTTTTAATATCCTTATTTGTAGGAAGCTATAGGCTTCCATATTATGTTTATAAACCAGGATCTGCTGATGCACTAGATCCAATGGTAACGGTTCAAGATGCTTTTAATAGCGAAGGAGATATGCATTTAGTAACGGTAAGGGGAGGGCAAGCAACTCCTCTTCAATTGTTACTAGCTTATATCCAACCGTTTTATGATATTTATCCTATTGAAGAAATTCGACCTGAAGGTGTTACAGAGCAAGAATACATGAATGGACAGCTCCACATGATGGAGACTAGTCAAGAGGCATCTATAGTAGTTGCTTATGAAGCTGCAAATAAAGAAATTTCAATTGAATATATGGGAGTCTATGTCATGAGTATACTAGATGGTATGCCTGCAGGAGAATTCCTCGAAATTGGGGACCGAATCATTCAGGTAGATGATATAAAAGTCGAAAAATCAGATGATTTGATTGACTATGTCTCTACTTTTCGTGAGGGTGAGTCAGTGGCTATTTCCTTTACTAGAAGTGGTGAAACCAAACTAGTTAATATTCCTTTAGCCGAATTTCCTGAGAATCCTGAAAAGGTGGGAATCGGAATTTCGTTAGTTACAGATCGTGAAATAGTTGTTGATCCAGAGGTGGAGTTTAAGAGTGGTGACATTGGGGGACCTTCAGCAGGGTTGATGTTTTCTTTAGAAATCTATGATCAATTAACAGAAGAAGATATTACAAAGGGATATCAAATTGCTGGCACAGGGGAAATCAACTATAATGGCGAAGTTGGCCGGATAGGCGGCATAGACAAGAAAGTTGTCGCGGCTGATAGCGAGGGAGTAGATGTCTTTTTCGCGCCATATGAAGGTGGTGCAAAAGACTCTAATTATGAAGTAGCTAAAAAAGCAGCTGAAAAAATTGGAACAGACATGAAGATTGTTCCAGTAGATACCTTCCAAGAGGCGTTATCCTATCTGCAAAACTTGGACCCTAAGTAAAGGGAAACTTCAATCAGTGTCCGTCCCCCTCGGATTGTAAGTGCTCAGGGGTATGATCTAAATGCCTTTAAACTATACGGTCATTTATGGGCAGCAGTAACACCCTCACCTACTCTTCTCGTTTTAGTTAAGATTTAAGGTAGGGTATTACTGCCTGTTCATTTAGACAAAATGAACCAAAAAAAGAGAGGGGTTTCTTGGAAAACGAGGAATCCTTTCTCATTTTTCGCATGATAAAAGTATAAAATTTGTCTAGCCTCAGCGAAAAAGCATCATCGAGTAATCGCACAAAGGAAAGCTACATAGAGCTACTTCGCAGAAACAAGCGATTTTCTTGTTTCGAAGGGCGCTTGGGCTTTTCTTATTAAGAGGTTTCTTTGAAAAACAATTTTTTCTACTTCATAACTTTCCCTAATCTTATTGGTGGTTGGTATTCTCTTTGTAATTGTTTTTGTTTCAGAGAGATTGGCAAAACACTAGTGTAAGCCGCTGTTGCCTTCTTTTCAATTTCAGCTATCCAATGGTCAGAATGATGAAGAGGGTGGATAACTGGGATTTCTATTCGATCTTTGACATAACGAAGATATTTTTGACCAATATCATCCATTCCTAGTACTCGAACATAAGGAATCTTAGGAAGGGAGTATGCAACTTCATCTTTTTTTGTCCCAGTTAAAATGTGTGTAAACATACGTTGTAATCTAGTCCATGTATATCGCTTGGTTTTGAGTAGATTCACCCAATTTTCGAAGTTTTTTGAGGTGAGAGCTGTTTCTTTTAACCTAAATTCAATGCCCTCATCTACTCCTAAAAATTTTGATAACTCATCAGTTGATGAAGTTAATATCTTATAATGTAAAAGGGGAAAATAACCCTCCCATTCATGCCACCTGCCATACTCTTCATAGTAGGAAGTCAATGTTTGATAAGTTGTTTTAGGTATGGCTACTTTTGCTAGATTCGTTATTTCTTGGTGGGTAAATATCTCCTTTCTGATACTTGTGGCACTTGCAATTTTATCTGCTATAAAGGGGTCGTGGTAATGACTTTTTGTTCTTTGAATAGTTAGTGGCTTCATATTATAAGAGTTATCCAAAATCTGTTTCACATAGCTATAACCCAAGATATTGTTAGGCTGTGTTAAGTCGATAGTTTGCTCGGAAATTCCAATTTGTGAGTATGCTTGCTTAGCTGCTTGAGGAAAGGAAAGTCCTTGTTGTATAAATTGAAGATGAAGTTCTTCAAATTCTGACTTTTTTTCTTTTTGTAAAGTATATGTATTTATAAAAGGGTCGATTGTTCCCTTTTCACTTCCAAAACATAGATAGTTTGTATCAAGGGCCTCTAACAGTTGAACGGCACCTTCAGCAAAACGATCACTATTTTGAACAGCATAAACATAAGGAAGCTCGATAACAAGGTCAACTCCAGACTGTAGGGCAATCGAAGCCCGCTCCCATTTATTAATAATGGCAGGTTCTCCTCTTTGCAGAAAATCCCCACTCATCACTGCTATGATACAGTCAGCATTAGTTACCCTTTTAGACTCATCTAAATGGTACTGGTGACCATTGTGAAAAGGATTATATTCGACGATAAGGCCACATGAAATCATTGTTTTTTCACTCCTCGTTCTCTCCTTGCCTATCTATTTTAG
The DNA here is from genome assembly GCA_040191315.1 of Bacillaceae bacterium S4-13-56. Lineage (NCBI taxonomy): Bacteria > Bacillati > Bacillota > Bacilli > Caryophanales > Bacillaceae > Bacillaceae bacterium S4-13-56. The sequence continues at coordinate 7,196 of JAWJLM010000001.1, forward strand.
ACTATTATCGTAGTAAAATCTAGAATTCATCCTGTTGTGAGAATTTCATGTTTTGAAAAGGGAATGATATAATCAATAAATAGTGTCTATAAGAAGGAATATGAATGGTGTCAAGAAAAGATATTGACAAATAGGCTAATTCCTTTTACAATAATTTTTGTTGCCTTGAGGTGATTATATGTTATTTCCGCTTCAAAAAATTAGAGCGGCCAATGGAAATTCAATTGAAATCAATGAAACCGTTGACTTGAGTGAAGTAAAAAAAGCAGATATGGATATAAGGGAGATCTCCCCGGTAAAAGTTACTGGTACAGTAAATAAACGTGGGGATGAGATCACTTTTTTACTTCATATTGAAGGAAAGATGATCCTGCCCTGCTCTAGAACTTTAGTGGATGTCCCTTATCCTTTTTCAAAGGATTTTGTTGAAGTTTTTTCTACTAGTCCTTACATTCAAGAAGGAAATGAAGAAGAAATTCATCCAGTTCGAGGAGAAGTCCTTGACTTAAAGCCCTTTATCAAGGAAAATGTTTTATTGGAAGTTCCTTTGAAAGTTGTAGCAGATGATGCAGAGGAGCAGAATTCACCTAGGGAAGGGAAAGGCTGGGAATTTATAGAGGAAGAACAGTCCTCGCAAAAAATTGACCCACGCCTTGCAAAACTTCAAGGTTTTTTTGATGATGAAACGGAGTAAGAAGATCCTTTAAATAGAGCCGGATCTACCGTGAAGGAGGTGTAACACATGGCAGTACCTTTTAGAAGAACGTCTAAGAAAGTAAAACGTCAACGTCGTACACATAAAAAATTACAGTTACCAGGAATGGTTGCATGTGACAATTGCGGAGAATATACAAAGTCTCATCACGTGTGTAAGTCTTGTGGACATTACAATGGAAAGCAAGTAGTGGAACAATAAAAAGACAAGGAGGATACTCGAGCTTTCGAGTATCCTCCTTTTTTAAAAGATTAAAAAAATCCGCCCTAGCTTCTGCGAAAAAACTTCACCGAGTAATCCTCTCAATTTCGCGAGCTGTGTTTCCTTTACTCTGCGTGACCCACATCCTCGAAAATGTAAAGCTCATTGTAACAAGTGTCTCTCACCCCATACGTCGAGAGTCAAGGGAGTTTGTTCTTTTGTTAGCAGATAGGAAAGTATAATTTTCTTATCTTTATAAAGGAGATGCTGATATTGTATAACACCATTACTTATTCTACATATAAACAAGGGGGACTATTAATTTTAAATCGACCACATAACAGAAATGCCGTTTCCTTTGAAATGATTGAGGAACTCAAAATGTTATTGCAGGATCTAAAGAATGAACCCAATATTAATTATCTCATTTTAACAGGGGCAGGATCTAGTTCCTTCTGTTCGGGAGGGGACTTACATGAATTTCACCCCAACATAAAGAAAAATATTCTTCTTGAAAAACTTTCTGCCATGAAGGGAATTCTCTATGATTTGGCTACATTCCCAGTACCTACTATTGCCCTGCTTAATGGACATGCTCGAGGGGGAGGCTGTGAAATTGCATCTGCCTGTGATTATAGAGTGGCTCAAGTTGGAAAAACTTTTGGTTATGTTCAAGCTGATTTAGGAATCTCAACTGGTTTTGGAGGAGGGAGTTTCCTATATAAGAGAATTTCCTCCAAACAAGCATTTGATTGGATTATGAAAGGAAAGATCTACACTTCTGAAGAACTGCATAATGTTGGATGGATCGATTCATTATTTCGTGAAGAAGGAATAGGTCACTATTCGTCTATTCCGCTGATAAGAACTTTAGAAGAACGAAATCATTATCAACTTATTCTTTGGAAAAAGCAATATATGAAAGAAATTGGGATTTTGAATGAAGATTTTTTAGAACAATTATCAAATGAAATACATGGTTGTACTCAATTATGGGGAAACAAACGCCATAAGGAGGCAATAGATTTGTTTTTTCGCCGGAAAAAGTAGGAGTCTTTCGATTCTATCAACCCTATGAATTGCATAAATTGTTAGTAAAATGAATAGGAGGGATCGAATGACAACACGTCAAGATGCTTGGAGTGAAGAAGAAGATTTAAAACTGGCTGAAATCGTGCTTAGGTATATAAAGGAAGGTAAGACTCAGCTTGAAGCTTTTACAGAAGTAGGGCACTTGCTTTCAAGAACCCCGGCAGCATGTGGGTTTCGATGGAATGCAACTGTTAGAAAACAATTTGATGAAGAGGTAAGAAAGGCCAAAGAAGAAAGGAAGACTAAAAAAAGACATTTACAAACGTCTCTAGTTAATTCATTGTCACTTCCTCTTATAGGTCAAAATGGAGAAACTATTGACGAAGCAATAGCTATACTTGAGAGAATGAAATTAGAGATGGACCATAAAGTGTCTAAAGTGAAAGATGAGAAGGAACTGGCTTATTTAAAAGCGGAGAACGAACAACTTAAAAATGAAATTCGCCGCTTCCGATTAGCTTGGCAGGAAATGGGGAAGGTTTGGCAATGGGCAATTAAAGAAGAAAAAGAGAAAGACGATTTACCTAAGGAAATATCTTAATGGAAAGTAAAAACGAAGGCGTGCTGCCTTCGTTTTTACTTTCCTGTAGGATCTTGTTCTTTTACTCCTTCTGGTAACCAAATTAAAGGATTTTCCCCTAAATCTCTTTCCATATCATAATGCACCTTTTGAAACCCCATTTTTTCCCAAAATCCGTGGCTGTTTATTCTCGGATTGGTTTTGATAGGCAGTTTAAAACTCTTCGCAAAATCAACAAGCTTCTTCCCTAAATTTTTACCCTGGTAGTCTGGGAGTACTTCCAATTTCCAAAGCTCTAAATAATCTTGAGGAGGTTCAAAATAATAATCATATTTTTTGTTTCTTCTATAAAGACTCATTCGTGCAACGAGTTTATTACCAAAATATATTCCGTAGAATGGTGACTCGGAGTCGTTCTCAACCATATTATTTTGCAAATCTTCCATCATGGACAATTCCTGTACTCCATACTCTTTAAACAGTTTAAATTCTTCAAGTGTTTTATAATTCACAAGTAAACGTTTTACTTCTAAGTTTTCCATTAAACATCCCCCTACAAAACTTTATCATATCACCTATAGTATAATATAAATATTTTCTGAATGAAACGAATTGTTAGATTATATTATGAAATCCATAAAAAAACTTTTGTTCATATTGTTTCCTAATTATAAAATGATTATAGTAGATAAGTAGCGATTTTTAAAAGAAAATGGGGAAAAGTCTGGAGGCGCATACAAGTGAAGATAGGAGTAATTGGTGGAGGGGCTTTAGGATTATTGGTATCGGGATTTCTAGCTTTGCACTCCCATAATGTCACACTTTATTGTAGACGCGAGGACCAACAAAAGAATATAGACAAAAATGGAATCTATATTGAGTCCGCTGTTCAAGCGAATTTTAATGTACGGGTATCCACTGGTATATTTCCTCATATTCAAGAGGAAGAACTCTTTATTGTTGCAACGAAGCAAAATGCCATCCATGATGTTATGAAAGTTCTTTCTAAGAAACTTCGTTCGGGTCAAGGAGTACTGTTTTTGCAAAATGGAATGAGCCATATTCAATGGTTTGACTGTATTCCGACAACAGTATATGTGGGTACGGTTGAACATGGGGCAAAAAAGGTATCTGATACACAAGTTGTACATACAGGAAATGGGCAGATTAATATCGCTATTTGGAAAGGAAATAAAGATTTGCTAGGTCTATCAGCTCGTCTACATCACGATACCTTTCCTTTTATATGGAAAGAGGATGGGCAAGCTCTATTAAAGTGGAAATTGATTGTGAATGCGGTAATCAATCCAATTACCGCTTTGTTCAAAGTGAAAAATGGAACTATTCTGAATAATGCCTATCTGTTGAAAATGGCCTATGACCTTTGCCAGGAAGCTAGTGGCGTTCTAAGGTTGCCCTTTGATGATGCCTGGAAATATGTTCAACAAATTTGTCAAAGAACATCGGAAAACGAATCATCCATGTTAAAAGATATTTTGAATGGACGGCAAACAGAAATTGATGCTATTTCAGGCTTTATTATAGATGAAGCAGATGATCAACCGATCCCCTATACTCTTTTTGTGTATCAAAGTATAAAAGCATTGGAAGAAGAGGAGAAAAGGAATGGTTAATGTTTTAGCCTATACAGTAGCCACTGGGATGACAATACCGCTCCCTATTGCTATAGTTACATATATGATTGTTCAAAAAACAACAAAAAATAATCGTCTTGCTGTAGATCTAACAGTTCATCTTTCCACTGTACTATTTATTGGAGGAGTTCATACGCTTCTCTATGTAATATTTGCTCGTTCTTTTCTTTCTTGGATCTTAATTTTAATCCTAGTTATTGCTAGTGTTATGGTTATTTTTCATTGGAGGGTTAAGGGAGAAATAATTTTTAGAAAATTCGTTAAAGGATTTTGGAAATTTAATTTTTTGATCTTTGGTTTACTATATATATGTCTCGCGGTTTTTGGATTAATTCATCGTATCCTTTCAATTTAAGCAAATCAGATGAAAGATAGAATAGACTTTAGTACAATTACATTCAAGTCAAACATGTTAGAAAGGAAACATATAAGATGACAGTAGAAGGGGTTTACATAGATAACGAAAGCCAATTTATGAAGGATTATCGTAATCAGTCTGCAAGCGTGATGCCTAAATTTCACTACAATCCCTATGATGAACAGGTAGATAAACAACGATTATTAGAACTTGATCAACGTGCTTATCCAAGGAATGAACTGGTAGAACATTTATATGTTTATAATGAAAAACTTGGTGCAGACACAAAAACGCTATCCCAAATCAAAAGACTTTCAGATGAAAAAAGTGTTGTGATTGTGGGAGGGCAACAAACAGGACTGCTTTCTGGCCCCCTATATACCATTCACAAAATTATTTCTATTTTATTATTGGCGAAAAAGAAAGAACAAGAACTGAATAGGCCTGTAATTCCCGTCTTCTGGATGGCAGGAGAGGACCATGACTTTGAAGAAATTAATCATATCTTTTTACCAGAAGAAAAGAGAATGAAAAAAATGAGAATCCTTCAAAAGGAGTGGACAAAAAAACCAACCTCTCAAATCACATTAGACCAAGAGGCATTCAAACAATGGATGGACAGAATATTTGAGCTCCTTCCAGAAACAGAAAATACTAGAATGTTGTATGTTCAAATAACGGATATAGCCAACCAATCAGAAACATACGTTGATTTTTTCGGGAGATTTATCCATCATTTATTTCAAGAAGAGGGACTGGTTTTACTTGATTCGAATCATCCTGAAATTCGCAAGATAGAAAAAGACTTTTTTAAACTAATAGTTATTCAACAAAAGGGAATAGCCTCCGGTACAGAAAAGATGGTAATGGATTTGATAAAGGGAGGATATCCAAAGCCATTTGATGCAAATACTTCCGATGGACATTTGTTCTTTCATAAAAATGAAGAGCGAGTGCTTCTAGTTCGTGATCAAGATGGTCACTGGGTAGGGAAGAACGGAGATATAGCTTTCACTGAACCTGAACTCCTGCATTTAATCCAAGAAACTCCAGAACAATTTAGTAATAATGTAGTCACACGCCCGGTGATGCAAGATTTGCTTTTACCGACTTTAGGCTTCGTTGGAGGCCCAGGTGAAATTGCCTATTGGGGTGCATTAAAGTTAGCGTTTGAAGCGGCAAATATTCGAATGCCACCCGTGTATCCGAGGTTATCCTTAACTCTCATTGACAGAGAGGTGCAAAAGTGGGGGAATCAACTACATTTTTCCTTAAAAGATGCCATTGAAAATGGATTGTTGACTCAAAAAAATCATTGGTTAAGGCATCAAGCTAATCCACCTATAGAAAAAATGGGGGATGAGCTAAAATTTGTTATTGAGGAAGCCCAACGCCCTATAAAGGAGTTTGCCCAAAACGTTGGTAAGGACTTAGGGCAATTAGCCGAAAAAAATCTAATTCACATGTTCCGAGAGGTGGATTATTTACAGGATCGAATTTATATGGCAATGGAAGAAAAATATGAACAAACTTTATCAAAATATAACCGTGCACATATAGAGCTTCGTCCAGAGAATGGTTTGCAAGAGCGATGTTGGAATATTGTTTACTGGATGAATCTATACGGAACAGATTTAAGTAAAAGACTTTTAAGAGACGATTATGATTGGGCAGCAAATCATCATATTTTTTATTTGTAGTGTTAAAATAGTCTAGGCAAATGCTGGGAAAGGAAGCGAATTCACAGACAGGGATAGCGCCACCCTTTTTAAAAACCTCGACAGTTTTTCAACAGACTAAAAAGATGGAATCGAATGATTCCATCTTTTTTTGGTTTTTTCTCATATAGGGGAGGACTTTTAATATATAAAAAAGAATAAATAAAGTGGTAGAAAGTGGGGGAATGTGGTATCTTAAAGTAAGAAAGTGGGTGGCCGGGATATGTTTATGGGAGAATTTCAACATAGCATTGATGCGAAGGGCAGAATAATAGTACCGGTCCGCTTTAGAGATGAACTTGGAGAAACTTTTATTGTTACAAGAGGACTTGATCAATGCTTATTCGGTTATCCTATGAGCGAATGGAAGGTTCTCGAGGAAAAAATGAAAAAACTTCCACTTACGAAAAAAGATGCACGTGCCTTCACTAGATTTTTCTTCTCTGGTGCAGTCGAATGTGAAGTGGACAAGCAGGGCAGAATTAATATCCCTCCACCTCTACGAGATTACGCAAAACTCGACAAAGAGTGCGTTGTAATTGGTGTCTCTAATCGTATTGAATTATGGGATAAAGCTAAATGGGGTACGTACTTTGATGAATCTGAGGAATCTTTCACTGAAATTGCAGAAAATATGATGGACTTTGATCTATAACACAGAAAGAAAAGCGGTGAAAAGGTTGTTTGAACACTACACAGTATTAAAAAAAGAAACAATAGAAGGGCTTTCTGTTAAGCCAAATGGGGTTTATGTCGATTGTACATTAGGTGGAGGAGGCCATAGTGAACAGATTGTTAGAAGATTGAATGAATCTGGACATTTATTTGCCTTTGATCAAGATGAACAAGCTATTAAATTTGCAAAAAGTCGACTATCAGAATACGGGGATAAAGTTACGTTTATACGTAGTAATTTTAGATATTTAAAAAAGGAACTTGAGGAAAGAGGAATCCAAGAAATAGATGGAGTTTTATTCGATTTAGGAGTATCTTCACCTCAATTGGATCAAGAGGAGAGAGGCTTTAGTTATCATCAAGATGCTCCCCTTGATATGAGAATGAACCAGGATCAGTTGCTATCAGCATATCATGTGGTAAACGAGTGGTCATATGAAGATTTGGTACGTATTTTCTTTCGCTATGGGGAAGAAAAATTCTCGAAACAAATTGCTCGTGTCATTGAAAAAAGAAGAGAATTAGCTCCCATTAAGACAACCGGACAGCTAGTTGAGTGCGTGAAGGAAGGGATTCCTGCTCCTGCAAGAAGAAAGGGAGGACATCCTGCCAAACGGGTTTTTCAAGCGATTCGAATAGCAGTGAATGATGAATTAGGAGCATTTGAAGAAGGATTAGCTGATGCGGGAAAGCTTGTAACTGTCGGTGGGCGAATTGCCGTCATTACTTTTCACTCCTTGGAAGACAGAATTTGTAAACAGATGTTTAAGGCATGGAGTGAATATCCAGATTTACCTAAAAATATTCCTGTTATTCCTGAGGAGTTTCAACCGGAATTTAAACTGATTACTAGAAAACCAATTGCTCCTTCAGATTTTGAATTAGAGGAAAATAGAAGGTCACGGTCTTCCAAATTAAGGATAATAGAAAAGATTAGACGCAAATAAATACAATCATGATAAAATGGGAAGGTGGAGAAACATGGCATCAACCGTAAGAAAATTAGAAACCTTAGGTCAACAAAGGCAACAACAAGTTCCTTACCAACCAATACAACCGAAAAAAAGCGAGCAAGTTGGTTCACGGAAATGGATTTCAACAGGTGAAAAGTGGTTATATAGTTTGTTTGCGATTATGATGATTGTTTCTTCAATCGTTGTCGTTACTTATTCAGCAAGTATCGATTCTACAAACCGTCAAATACATAGTTTAGAAGGAGATATTCAAGATCTGAAATTGCAAAGTCAGAGCTTAGAGTTAGAAGTCAAAGAGCTTTCTAAACCAGATCGTATTTTAGAAATTGCTAAAAATGCTGGTATGGATATCCGATATGCTGAAGTTAAACAGGCAAAGACGTTAAACAATTAAAATAGGAGTTTATATATGTCAAAGGGGAAAAAGAGCAGTAAACAAATGGCGGCATGGTTTATGGCGTTTTTTTCAGCCTTATTCTTGCTTTTGGCTGGAAGATTTTTGTACATTCAATGGACAGGGGTTGTTCAAGGTCAATCTTTACAGCAATGGGCAGATGAGAAAAGAACAAATAATTATACACTCCCTGCTGAGCGAGGAAAAATCATTGATCGAAATGGGATGGTTTTAGCCTATGACATCCCAACCTATAATATTTATGCAATCGTTGATGAATCTTATTCTGAAAGGTTACAGGAGCCAAAACATGTGGTTGATGCTAGAAAAACCGCTGATGCATTGGCTCCTTTATTGAATATGGACCCCAATGAGATTTATCAAATTCTATCTAAAGAGGGACAATTCCAGGTGGAACTTGGCACCAATGGAAGATATCTATCACAAAAAAAGAAGGAAGAAATAGAAGCATTAGATCTTCCAGGGATTCAGTTTAATCAAGTTCCTAGACGTTTTTATCCAAATGGACTTTTTGCCTCTCAAGTGATCGGGTTTGCTCTTTCCAAAGAAGGAGTAATAAAAGGAAGTATGGGAATAGAAAAGGAAATGGACGATTACCTCAGAGGAACCCCAGGTGAAATAAGCTACAAAAGGGATAAATACAACATTAAACTTTTGCAACCTGAAGAAATCATGACTTCTCCTAAGGATGGTGCTACTGTACAACTAACTTTAGACCAAAAGATCCAAACTTTTCTTGAGGATGCCATGTCGCAAGTAGAAGAACAGTATCAACCAGAAAAAATTATAGCAGTTGTAATGAATCCGAAGACTGGAGAAATCTTGGCGATGTCTAATCGTCCAAGTTTTGACTTAAATGACCGAAGTAATATTACAAATTGGTATAATGATGTAGTCTCTACTCCGTACGAACCGGGTTCTACTATGAAAATTTTCACGCTAGCTGCAGCCATTGAAGAAGGAGTTTTTCATGGTGGGGACACTTATCAATCTGGCCAATACAAGATTATGGAGGAAAGCAAGCCTATTAGAGATCACAATGGAGGAAAAGGTTGGGGCCAAATTACATTTTTGGAAGGTGTTCAACGCTCCTCGAACGTTGCTTTTGCTAAATTAGTATGGGAGATTCTTGGTACAGAAGTCTTTCGAGAATATTTGGATAAGTTTCACTTTGGACAGCCAACAGGTATAGATTTACCCGGAGAGCAAGCAGGTGAAATTTTATTTAATTATCCTATCGAGAAAGTAACAACCGCATTTGGACAGGGTTCAACTGTAACACCTATTCAACAAATGATGGCATCTAGTGCCGTTGCCACAGATGGAACGATGGTAAAACCTTATGTAATAAAAAAAATTATGGATTCTGAAAATGGAGAAACCATCAAAGAAGGAAAAACGGAACAGGTGGGTTCACCCATTTCTGCTGAGACCGCAAAAGAAGTTCGAGAAATACTTGGAACTGTTGTAACTGGGGAACATGGAACAGGAAAAAGGTATCAACTTGATGGTTATTCAGTTGCTGGTAAAACAGGAACGGCTGAAATTCCAAATCCAGATGGTCCAGGCTACTTATATGGTCATGGCGAATATATATTTTCTTTTTTAGGAATGGCACCTCTAGAAAATCCCGAACTCGTAATGTATGTTTCAGTGAAGCAACCCAAACTAGAAAAAACGGAGTCTGGGGCAGAACCAGTTTCTTTTATTTTTCGTACAGTAATGGAAAATAGCTTGAATTATCTTGAAGTAAAACCGGATACAGTAGATGTACCTGACATTACTTCTGTTTCTGTAGATCCTTTTGTTGGTAAATCTATAGAAGATGCCAAGAAGGAATTAGTAAGTAAGGGGATTCAACCAATTATTCTTGGGAACGGAAACACAATTAAAAGAATTCATCCAGATCAAAACACGGTTCTTCCAGGAGAGGATGTTTTTCTTTTAACATCAGATGATGAAATTACCATCCCAGACCTCACTGGCTGGTCTTTGAGGAAAGTAATGATGTTAGCCGACTTGCTAAAACTCGATATTGAAATAGCAGGCAATGGCTACGTAACGTCTCAGAGTAGACCTTTTGGAGATACGATAAGACCGAAACAGTATTTATTAGTAGAATTATCAGAACCAGAAAATGGACAGTCAGAACGAACAGGGGAAGGTAGTGTAATAGAACAAGAACAACTAGAAGATGAAAATCAGGAAAACCAATTGCAAATAGAATAAGATTAAAATTCAACCGGTGGCCGTCCCTCATGGATTGTTAGCGCCCAAGGGTTGACCATTAAGATTGGTGGTGCGGGTATTACTACCCGCTCATGCGGGATAATATTCATAGCAAGTAAAGATTCAAAAAGATAAGAACTAGACAGTGTTCTAACCAGTTCGCATAAAACATATACTTGGAAATAACGTAAAGTAGGACAAGAAGGTGATGTCATGAAACGTGTTTCTCAAGTAACAATGCGAAAAAGGTTGGTCACTGTCTTTTTGGTATGTTGGGCTGTTTTTCTCATTATTGATGTAAGGCTTGGGTATGTGCAATTTATTAAAGGAAATGAAATTGCGTTAAAGGCAGAGGATCTATGGAGTCGAAATATTCCATTTGAGCCTGAACGCGGGGAGATTTTGGACCGTAATGGGGAGGTTTTAGCTGAAAATGTTTCAGCACCTACGGTAATGGTAGTCCCAAGTCAAATTAATAATCCTCAAGAGACTGCAGAAAAATTAGCATCAGTACTTCCCATTACTGTGGAGAAGGCTTATCAGCATGTAACCAAGAGAACAAGTATTGAGGAGATCAAGCCGGAGGGTAAAAAAATTTCTATTGAAAAAGCAGAAGAGATTAGAATGTTAGATCTAGAAGGAGTCTATATTGCAGAAGATTCAAAGCGCCATTACCCAAAAGGATCCTATCTTTCCCATGTTCTGGGATTTGCTGGAATTGATAATCAAGGACTAATGGGTATTGAGCTATCTTATGATGAAGAGCTGAGTGGGGAGAAAGGAAGCCTTAAGTTCTATTCAGATGCAAAAGGAAGAAAGATGCCGGATATTGCTGACTCTTACAAGGCACCAAAGGATGGTCTGGATCTTATGCTCACAATCGATGACAGAGTCCAAACTATTATTGAAAGGGAATTAGACAAGGCTGTCGCGAAATATAATCCTGATGGGGCTATTGCAATTGCAATGGACCCAGACAATGCAGAGGTATTGGCCATGTCTAGTCGTCCAACTTTTGATCCAGAAAAGTATCAGGAAGTAGACCAAGAAGTCTATAATAGGAACCTACCTATTTGGAGTACATATGAACCAGGTTCTACTTTTAAGATTATTACCCTTGCAGCTTCTCTCGAGGAAAAGGTAGTTGATTTAGAAAAAGATAAATTTTATGACGATGGATCTATTGAGGTTGCTGGGAACCAACTCCATTGCTGGAAAAGCGGGGGACACGGAGATCAGACATATTTAGAGGTTGTCCAAAACTCATGTAACCCGGGGTTCGTCAATTTGGGAGAACGACTTGGAAAAGATAGATTATTTGATTATATTCGTGATTTTGGATTCGGAGAAAAAACGGGAATAGACCTTCAAGGTGAAGGTAACGGGATTTTGTTTAAAGAAGAGAATATCGGTCCTCTTGAAGCTGCAACCACAGCATTTGGTCAAGGTGTTTCTGTTACACCTATTCAACAGGTAGCGGCTGTTTCTGCTGCCATTAATGGAGGATATCTTTACCAGCCCTATGTTGCAAAGGCTCTAATTGATCCGATTACTGGTGAAATCGTTTCTGAGAAAAAACCTGTTAAAAAACGTCAAGTCATTTCAGAAGAAACCTCAAAGGAAATTCGTTACGCCTTAGAAAGTGTAGTTGCCCAAGGTACAGGGAAAGGAGCCTACGTTGAAGGTTACAGAGTAGGTGGGAAGACCGGGACTGCCCAAAAGGTTGGTGAAGCCGGAGGATATTTAGAAAATAATCATATTGTTTCATTTATCGGATTTGCCCCTGCGGATGACCCGGAAATTGTAATCTATGTGGCCATTGATAATCCTAAAAACACAGTTCAATTTGGAGGAGTCGTAGCTGCTCCAATAGTCGGAAATATCATGGAGGAAAGCTTGCGGGCCCTTGGTGTAGAAAAAAGAAAAGAAGGTATTGAAAGAGAAGTACAGTGGCCTAATGTTCCATTGGTAGAGGTTCCAAACTTAATTGGTCTAGAAACAAAGGATCTACAGAAATATTTGCTTCAAGTTCAATTGGACGCTGCAGGTGAGGGCAAATATATTGTAGATCAAGCTCCAGCACCAGGTGTAAAAATAGAACAAGATGAAAAGATTCGAATATTTCTATCCGATAAGCCATTAAAGAAAAAAGATTAAAAAATATATTTGTACATCTAGAACATTTGCTATAATAGTTGTAGCTTCTATCTGGTAATCAATCTAAAAGCTTGAAAAAGCTTAGGATGTATGAATGAACAGTTAGGAGTCGAACGAAAATGAATATTCATGAATTGATTTCAATCCTTCCGTTTTATCAATCCTATGGAACCATCCCAGACATTCAAATTGAAGGTATTGAAATGGATTCAAGGAAAGTTAATTCTAACTTTTTATTTGTTTGCATTGAAGGTTTTCATGTAGACGGTCATCAATTTGCCCCTCATGCAGTCGAGCGAGGGGCATGTGCCATTATAAGTCAAAAACCATTGGATATTCAAAGTGTTCCAGTGATTGTAGTCAATGACACGGTAAAGTCCCTAGCTATGATTGCAGACAAATTTTATCAATCTCCAACTCGTAGTCTAAGACTAATTGGGATTACAGGAACAAATGGGAAAACTTCTATATCTTATATGGTTGAAAAAATGTTTCAAAATATCGGGGAAATTACTGGACTTATTGGTACTATTCAAATGAGGATTGCAGAGAAAGAGTATGATGTAAGAAATACTACTCCAGACTCGTTATTTTTGCAGGAAAGCTTTCATAAGATGGAAAAGAGTGGGGTTTCCACTGCAGTGATGGAAGTATCCTCCCATGCATTAGATTTAGGAAGAGTATTTGGCTGTGACTTTGACATAGCAGTCTTTACTAATCTAACTCAAGATCATTTGGATTATCACCAAACGATGGAGGAATATTTCAGGGCAAAAAGCATGTTATTTTCACAACTGGGAAATACATACGACAAAGATCCTAAATTTGCAATAATTAATCTAGATGATTCATATGGAGAAAAATTACTTCGATGTACTGCCCAGCCAGTGATCACTTACGGATTAGAAGCAATCGCAGATATTGTCGCTAAAGATATTGTGTATGAACCTACAGGAACTACTTTTACCATTCGAACTCCTATAGGCGAAGAAGAAATTTCCACTCCACTTGTAGGTAAATTTAATGTCTACAATATTTTGGCGGCAACTGGTGTTGGTTTAGCTGCTGGAATTTCCCTCCCTGTTATGAAAAAAACGTTTGAACAGTTGTCAGGAGTTCGTGGCAGATTTGAATCAGTGCTCACGGGTCAATCATTTGGAGTGATCATTGATTATGCACATACACCTGCTTCCCTGGAAAATGTCCTAGAAACGGCAAAAGAAATGACAAATGGAAAAATCCATGTTGTAATAGGCTGTGGAGGTGACAGGGATCGAACGAAAAGGCCGAAAATGGCTCAAGTTGCTATAAAATACGGTGACATAGCTATCTTCACTTCTGATAATCCTAGAAGTGAAGATCCACAGGATATAGTTAATGATATGATTTCTGGTATAAACGGGGATAATTATATTGTTGAATTAGATCGTAAGAAGGCTATTGAGAAGGCTATCCTGGCAGCAAAACCAGATGATTTAGTTCTCATAGCTGGAAAAGGACATGAAACGTATCAAGAAATAAATGGGAACGTTTATCCATTTGATGATAGAGCAATTGCCTTACAAGTACTGAGAGATCTATAAAGGAGAAATTTTATGTTATTCGCAACTAAGGAACTAACTGACCGGTTTCCTAATCATCAAGGAGCCATATACGATGCCATACAAATTCAATCCATTATGACTGATTCACGAAAAGATTCCAAGGGAAGTTTGTTCGTTCCGATTGTTGGAGAGACATTTGACGGTCATGATTTTTTAAACGAGGCTATAAAAAAAGGTGCAATTGCAACCTTTTGGCAAAAAGATCATACATTACCTTCCTATATTCCAACTGACTTTCCTGTTTTCTTTGTTGAAAACACGATTCATGGTTTACAGGAATTATCTATCTTTTATTTAAGTAAAGTGAATCCAAAGGTGGTTGCGATTACTGGTTCGAATGGTAAAACAACAACAAAGGACCTTGTGGCGTCAATAGTCTCTCAAAAATTTATTACCCACAAAACACAAGGTAATTTAAATAACCATATCGGAGTCCCTCTTACCATTCTATCTATGCCTTTATCAACAGAAGTTTGTGTATTGGAAATGGGAATGAACCATTTTGGAGAAATAAGCGTACTTTCCAAAATAGCTAGACCTCATTTCGCTATTATTACCAATATAGGGGAGTCGCATATTGAGTTTTTAGGATCTAGAGATGGAATAGCAAAAGCAAAGTCAGAGATTCTGGATGGTCTGAGAGAAGATGGGACGTTTATATGCGATGGAGATGAACCCCTGTTAAAAAACACGAATGCAGAAAGAAAGTTATCATGCGGTTATCAGGAAGAAAATGATTTCTACATTTCAAGCATCAAGCAAAATCTTAACTCCACTAATTTTATAATAAATGAAAAGAAGGCTTTTACTTTTTCATTGTTAGGAAAACATAATGTTAAGAACGCAACCTTTGCTATTGCTGTAGGAGAGCTTTTAGGTATGGCTGACAAGGATATTCAAAAAGGTTTAAATGAAATTGAAATAACCAAAATGCGTTTTGAACCAGTAGCAGGAAAAAGAGGGTCTCTGATTATTAATGATGCTTATAATGCTTCACCTACGTCAATGAAAGCAGCTATACAATTAGTTCAGGAAATGCCACATAAGAAGATGAAAGTTCTTGTTCTAGGGGACATTTTTGAGCTTGGGGACAAAAGTGAAGAGTTCCACCGTTCTATTGCTGAGGTAATAACTGATGACAGTCATTATTTGTTTACCGTTGGAGAAAAAGCAAAATGGATTGCTGAAGAAGTTCTAAACAAACAAACCACAGTAAATGTTACTATCTGTAAAGACCGGATAGAACTAATTCAAAAGGTCGAACCATTGCTTCAAGAGGAAACGATTGTTTTAATCAAAGGATCGCGTGCGATGAAGCTTGAGGAATGTGTAGAGTCTTTTAAAGAAAGCTAATTCCAATAGGAGGAGATTGAAATGAACCAGGGAATATTGCTTATTACCTTAATTATATCATTTTTATTTACAGTACTCATCTCTCCTATTATCATTCCTTTTTTACGGAGATTAAAATTCGGGCAGAGTATAAGAGATGAGGGTCCAAAATCTCATATAAAAAAAACAGGAACGCCTACTATGGGCGGTGTCATGATTATTTTTGGAATCATATTTACAACCTTGCTTGTCAATTCACAATTTAATCTCAACCCAATGTCTTTTGAGGTTTTGTTACTTTTATTTGTATTAATTGGTTACGGACTTATTGGATTTTCAGATGATATTATAAAAATTATAAATAAAAGAAATTTAGGCTTAACCTCCAAACAGAAAGCTATAGGGCAACTTGTTATTGCAATAGTTGTCTATGCGATCTTAAGGTCGCACGGTTTCCCAACTTATATTCAAATTCCAGGTACAGATATTCAATGGGAGATTGGGTTGGCTTATCCTGTCTTTATTTTATTTATGTTAGTTGGTTCTTCTAATGCGGTGAATTTAACGGATGGCCTTGATGGACTTCTAGCTGGGACGGCAGCCATTGCTTTTGCAGCGTTTGGTATTTTAGCATGGAATGGAAATATTCAACCCGAGATTGCTATATTTTGTATGGCTATTGTTGGATCGTTGCTTGGATTTTTAGTATTTAACGCACATCCTGCTAAGGTTTTCATGGGGGATACAGGATCCCTTGCTTTAGGTGGAGCAATTGCCACAGTCGCTATACTTACAAAATTAGAGCTTTTATTAATTATTATTGGGGCGGTATTTGTTGTTGAAACATTATCTGTTATTATCCAAGTAATTTCTTTTAAAACGACTGGAAAAAGGGTATTTAAAATGAGTCCTCTACACCATCATTATGAGTTGTTGGGATGGTCTGAATGGAAAGTCGTTTCTACCTTTTGGATTGTAGGCCTATTATTTGCAGCATTAGGATTATATATTGAGGTGTGGTTGACGTGAACAAATTAGAGAATTTTCCCTACAAAAATATACTTGTTTTAGGCCTTGCAAAAAGCGGAGAAGCAGCTGCAAGGCTTCTTCATCGTAGTGGTTGTATGGTGCGGATCAATGATTACCAAGAGGAGGGTAAAAATCCGCTGGTTCAGGAACTTAGAAAGGAAGGTCTTGAAGTCATCACCGGTGGTCACCCACTCACTGTTTTATCTGATATTGAATTAGTAGTTAAAAACCCTGGTATTCCTTATTCGAACTCTATTGTTAAGGAAGCAATAAAAAGAAAAATACCTGTGATTACTGAAGTTGATTTAGCTGGAAGAATGATAAAGGGATCGATTATTGGTATTACAGGTTCCAATGGTAAAACGACAACGACTACTTTAATTTATAAGATGATTGAACAAGATCATATACCGGTAGAAATAGCTGGAAACATTGGAAAGACTGCTTCTTTGGTAGCGAGTGAAGCTGATCCGGAAGCAGTTTTTGTTGTAGAATTATCCTCTTTTCAATTAATGGGGATTCAAATCTTTCGTCCACACATATCTGTGTGGTTAAACCTTTTTGAAGCCCATTTAGATTACCACGGGACCATGGATGAATATGCCAAAGCAAAGGCGAAGATTTTTAAAAATCAAACCTCCGATGATTATTTTGTATACAATGCTGACGACTTGTCTATTAGACAGTTTCTTTTAGAATGTAAAGCAAAGGTAATCCCCTTTTCAACTACTTCAAAACAGTTAGAAGGAGCTTGGGTAGATGATGAATGGATTTATTTTCGAGATGAACGAGTTATTAGATTAAGCCAGGTAGTACTTGTGGGGAAACATAATTTAGAGAATATTCTTGCAGCTATTGCTTCTTCCAAACTCATTGGGGTTAATAATGAATCTATTGTTCATGTTCTTGAAACTTTCGGTGGGGTAGAGCACAGATTACAGTTTGTCAAAGAATTAAACGGCAGGCGATTTTATAATGATTCAAAAGCAACGAATATCTTAGCTACATCTAAAGCACTTGAGGCATTTGAACAACCTGTTATCCTGCTGGCAGGTGGATTAGATAGAGGAAATTCTTTTGATTCTTTATTACCTCATCTTAATTATGTAAAGGCGTTAGTTGTTTTTGGTCAAACATCAGAAAAAATTAAGGAAATAGGAAAACAAAAAGGAATAACAAAAATTATAAAGGTCGATAATGTTAGAGAAGCAGCCGTTAAGGCTTATGAAATCTCTGAAGAGGGTGACATCATTCTGTTATCTCCAGCATGTGCGAGTTGGGATCAATATCGTACATTTGAAGAACGAGGAGACATGTTTATGAATGCTGTGCATACATTAGAGTAGGGGCTTGTTTCTCTGATGTGCCAAGCCCCATTTATGTTCGAAATGGGGTGTTTTTTTGCAATCAAAACTTCTGCACAACCGACCAGATTGGCTATTTCTTATCTTGGTTTTTACATTATTAACCATTGGGGTAGTCATGGTTTATAGTGCTTCAGCAGTATGGAGTGAATACAAATTTAATGATCAGTTTTTCTATGCAAAGCGTCAGCTGTTATTTGCAGTAACAGGGATAATTGCTATGTTTTTTATTATGAAAATTCCTTATTTGACTTGGAGAACTTATGCTCCTACAATTTTAATCATCTGTTTTATTTTGTTAGGGATAGTGTTGGTTCCAGGAGTCGGCTTAGTCAGAGGAGGAGCTCAAAGTTGGATTGGAATTGGAGCGTTTAGTATCCAACCTTCGGAATTCATGAAACTAGGTTTAATCATGTTCCTATCTAAATTATTAACAGAGAATCAAAAATCAATCCAGTCTTTTAGAAAAGGTTTTATCCCTCCATTTTCTATTGTTCTTGCTGCCTTTGGATTAATTATGTTACAGCCAGATTTGGGGACAGGTGTGGTAATAGTTGGTACGAGCTTGTTACTTATGTTTATTGCTGGGGCAAAAATATCACATTTTATTGGACTTGGGATAGTTGGAATTGCAGGGTTTGTTGGATTGATTGCCTCAGCTCCCTATAGGATTCAAAGAATTACAGCATTTTTAAATCCTTGGGAGGATCCATTAGGTAGTGGGTTCCAAATTATTCAATCCTTATATGCCATTGGGCCAGGCGGGTTAATGGGGTTAGGGTTAGGTCAGAGTCTTCAAAAATTCTTTTATCTTCCTGAACCACAAACTGACTTTATTTTTGCGATATTAGCAGAGGAACTGGGTTTTATTGGAGGAACTTTTGTTCTTTTATTGTTCTTTTTATTTTTATGGCGCGGCATTCGAATAGCTTTGGGAAGTCCAGATATGTTTGGAACTTTGTTAGCATTAGGAATTGTTGGTATGATTTCCATTCAGGTGATGATTAATATTTCAGTCGTTACAGGATTAATTCCTGTTACAGGAATTACCTTACCTTTCCTTAGCTATGGAGGATCATCATTAACCCTTACATTGTGCTCAGTGGGGGTCCTTCTAAACATCAGTCAACATGCAAAGTATTAACTTAAGAAAACCACCTTTAAGGCTCGTCATCGGCGGGCTTTTTGCTTATTTAAAAGGTGCATTCCCTTCATTACAGTAAGGGCCGGCCACTGATTGAAGTTTCACTTTATTATAAATACTGAGAGTGCAATGTTTGAAGATGTAATTGCCCTTGTTGAACATGTGAAGAAAACCATTAAAGAAAAACTTCAATTGATTTGCACACTGAGGTAGAAATTATTAACTAGAAACTCTAAAAATTATAGAAAAACTAAAGAAAAATACTTTGTTTTGGGATAAAATTCCCTTCGATTTTATACAGACCTCTATGGTATAATGCTTCTATATCATGATGAAACGGCATCTTTGTATGCCGTTTCCTTTCTTTCATAGTACTAATCCAAGTTGAGAATTTATTGAGGGGATATATATATGTCAGATAAAAAAATAATCTCCATTGAGGAACGAATACCACAGTTAAAACAGTCCAGAAAGAAAAAAGCAAATCGAAGATTAGTGTTCTACCTGTCCATTTTTTTCTTGCTTATTGGTATTATTGTTTATCTTCAGTCTCCTTTAAGTGGGATAAAGACTATAGGTGTTACGGGGAACACATCATTGGAAAAGGACTTTATCATTTCTCAAAGCGGAATTCAACTTGGTGACAATCTTTGGAAGGTAGAACAGAAGGATGTAAAGGAAGCCTTGCTAAAAATACCGGAAATAAAAAATGTCTCTGTAAAAAGGAACTTTCCTTCAAGCTTGATTATTACAATTACTGAATTTCATCGTGTGGGATATGTTAAGATAGATGGCTCTTATTTTCCAATACTCGAAAATGGGACAGAGCTGATCAATCAACCTATGAATTTGCCTAATGGAGATGCACCTATTCTTCTAGGGTTTGAGGAAGGAATCTATCTTTCAGAGTTTACAGAAGAGTTAACAAACCTCCCATTATCTATTTCTAATCTTATTTCTGAGATTCATTGGATTCCTACAGATGAAAACCCCTATCGAGTAAAGCTTTATATGAACAATGGACTTGAAGTTCATACCTCTATTCGGAGATTTAGTCAAAAGATGTTAGCCTACCCTTCTATTGCTCAACAAATTGACCCAAATAAACCGGGCGTTTTACATATTGATGTTGGTGCTTTTTTTAAACCCTTGAATGAGAATGATGAGGAAGTGGACAACGATGAAATTGAGGGGTAATGATGTCATATTAGCATTGGTATTGCTTGTTTTCGGATTTATGGTTGCCTTTAGTTATCAATATACAAAAGAACAATCCGAAAATAAACGGATTTCAGAATCACTTAATGAGGATTATACTTACAGACAACAATTGGTGGAAATCAAACAAAAAAATAAAGAATTGAGAACTGAGCTCTTAAATAAGAAGACTAGGGTCCATGAATTAGAATCTAATCTTGCCTCTCAAGAATCTATCCTGTCTAACTATGTAGATGAGAAAACAAAATTGCAGATGCTAACCGGGGGGTTACCTATCATGGGTTCTGGTGTCGAAGTCACTCTTCAAGATGCAGAGTATGTACCTAGTGAGGGAAATATAAATCAATATATTGTACATGAAGGTCATGTATTAAAGGTCATACATGAATTGTATGCTGCAGGGGCAATTGCAATCGCCATTAATGGTCAAAGAATCTATCATGATAGTTTTATATCATGTGTTGGACCAGTCATATCCGTTGATGGCAAAAGCTTTCCATCTCCGTTTACTATATCAGCTATTGGTGATCAAGATACTCTTTACAAGAGTTTAGAGCTAACACAAGGTGTAGTAGATGAGCTTGTTGCTGAAAATATAACGGTAACTTTGCAAAAGAAGCAAGAAATTCAAATGAATGCAAGATTAACGAACGGGTGAATAAGATGAGGAATATAAAGCAACAGGTTATATTTTCTGTTATTTTCTTACTCATTGGTTATATGGTAACTCTCCAACTAAAAAGTGTTGGGCAACCCGAGATCCGTGATACTAGAGATTTATTTGAAGTAAGAGAAGAAATTAAAAGAGAGCAAAAAAACCAACAATATTTATATAAAGAATTAGAAAAAATCGATGAAACCATTGAACAATACACAGAAGCAAGTGAGGAAGAAAAAATAAACACATTACAAGACTCAGTAAGCTCTTTGAAAAAGCAGGCAGGGTTAACAGAAATCACTTCGACTGGCTTAACGATTACCATTTCCCCTATTTTGTATGGGATAGGTATGGAGGCACAGACTTATCCAACTCTATCTTCAGATTTATTACGAAGATTGATTAATGAACTAAACAAGTTTGGAGCCGATCATATTGCAATTGAAACAGAGAGGTTAACCTCCATTTCACCAATTAGAGAAGTAAACGGAAGGACCTATGTGAATCAACGGCCTGTTCCTCCACTTCCCGTTCATATCTATGTTGTCACTGATTATCCAGACCGAGTTCGGGATTTTTTAGAGGTTAGTGAGTCTAGGGACATATTTGCAATTGAGGACATGGAAATTACTGTAAAAGTAGAAGAAGTGACACTTCCCAAATACGAAGGCCATATAGAGATTGTTGAAATAGAGCTAGCTGAAGAACATACAAAGTAGGTGAACAATTTGTGGTTACCCGTTCTCTTCTTGTTAATAGGTATCAGTTTGGGATTATTAACTGATTTTCATCTCAATGATACTTATACAAATTATCTGTCCATTGCTTTGTTGGCGGCTTTTGACACATTAATTGGTGGAACAAGAGCACATCTTGAAGGTAAGTTTGATGAAAGTATTTTTGTATCGGGATTTTTTACTAATATTTTATTAGCTGCATTTTTAGCTTTCTTGGGATTGCAGCTTGGGATAGACTTATATTTAGTAGCTGTTTTTGCATTTGGAGTGCGAATTTTTCAAAATATTGCTGTAGCACGTCGAATTTTGCTAGAAAAATTTAAGAATTACAAGAAAATCAAAAAAAATCATTAGAAATAAGAAGGAAAATATCTAATTGTTGTGGAAATACAAACTGTATGTTTCATTTATTTTAAATAGAGGTGACTTTTTTAGTTTTCATTATTTTTATCCCTCATGCTTATCAAATCTTAAGTAAAATGAGAAGAGTAGGTGGGCGGATAAACTCCCATGAAAATAAAACATTAAATTTTTCATCTTTGTTGGTAAAGCTTGCTTCATGGTTGGCTTACCCGTAAGTGTCCGATTAATTCCAGGACCTTTAAGTCATACCCAACCATGGGTACTAACAATCAGTGGGGGATGAAGAAAGCCCCACCGATTCAAGTTTTACTTTATTTCTTAATCTTGATTAAATTTACACTTTTGGAAAATGCCATTCGTTGTTATTTGTTGGATAATTCGATACCATTTTGATATATTCGATGGCCTTATATTGTAGGAGGTGCCTTAGTTTGAATCACAATGAAATTTTAGTCAGCTTGGATATTGGTACATCAAAAATTAAAGTGATCATAGGTGAAGTTTTAAAAGATACATTGAACATAATCGGTGTAGGTACAGCTAAATCTCAAGGTATGAAAAAAGGTGCCATTGTAGATATTGATTTAACTGTTCAATCCATTCGTAACGCAGTTGAACAAGCTGAAAGAATGGTTGGAATGAATATAGATCGTGTAATAGTTGGAGTTAACGGAAATCATGTACAGATGCAGCCATGTCATGGAGTTGTAGCTGTTTCGAGTGAAAACCGCGAAATAGGAAACGAAGATATTACAAGAGTTATAGATGCTGCTCAAGTCATGTCTATCCCGCCAGAGAGAGAAATTATTGATGTGATACCAAAACAATTTATTGTAGATGGTTTGGATGAAATTAAAGATCCAAGAGGAATGATTGGTGTTCGTTTGGAAATGGAAGGTATCATTATCACTTGCTCGAAAACCATTTTGCACAATTTGTTGAAATGTGTTGAAAGGGCAAATCTTGAAGTGTTAGATATCTGTCTCCAACCTTTAGCAGCAGGCTCCGTTGCTTTGTCAAAAGATGAAAAAAATTTAGGAGTTGCATTAGTTGATATTGGTGGAGGAAGTACAACAGTTTCTCTTTTTGAGCATGGACACATCAAGGGGTCTAGTGTTATTCCTTTAGGTGGGGATATGATTACTAAGGATTTATCCATTGGTTTACGTACCTCAACTGAGGAAGCTGAGGAAATTAAGCAAAGAATTGGACATGCATACTTTGATCATGCTTCTGAAGAGGATTCTTTCGAGGTTTCTATAATTGGAAGTGATAGAAAACAATCATTTAATCAATTGCAAATTTCTGATATGATTGAGGCAAGGCTTGAAGAGATATTTGCTTTTGTAGATCAAGAAGTTCGTAGATTAGGATATAAAGATGTGCCTGGAGGATTTGTATTGACTGGTGGGGTAATGAGTATGCCAGGGGCACTTGACCTTGCCTATGATGTATTTCAATCTAATGTTAGAGTAGCAATACCGGATTACATAGGGGTAAGAGAACCGCAATTTACGTCTAGCGTTGGAATATTGCAATTTGCCTACTCCAATGCCAAAATACAAGGGAAACAATTAAACCAAGCTGTTTCTACTCATTCACCAGAAGCAAAAGTGAAAAAAGTAAAGGTTCCCGTAAAAGATAAACGTCAAAAGAAGCCAAAGGAATCGGGCTTGTCGAACTTCTTTAAATACTTTTTTGATGAATAAGACGTTCCCTTTCTCCATGAAATTAACTTCATTGAAACTTTGAATCTTGCAAAATAGGAGGAACGAAAATGTTGGATTTTGATACAAGTATGGAGCCGCTAGCAACGATAAAAGTTATCGGAGTTGGTGGCGGTGGAAGTAATGCCGTAAATCGAATGATTGAACATGGAGTTCAAGGTGTTGAATTTATAGCTGTTAACACGGATGCTCAAGCTTTAAATTTGTCCAAAGCACAAGTGAAAATGCAGATAGGAACGAAGTTAACTCGTGGGTTGGGAGCGGGTGCTAACCCTGAAGTAGGGAGAAAAGCAGCTGAAGAAAGCAAAGAGCAGATTGAGGAAGTCTTGCAAGGAGCGGATATGGTATTTGTCACGGCAGGAATGGGTGGAGGCACTGGGACAGGTGCGGCGCCTGTAATTGCTCAAATCGCTAAGGAGATTGGGGCATTAACTGTTGGGGTTGTTACTAGACCGTTTACCTTTGAAGGCAGAAAGCGTTCTGCTCAAGCAACTGGTGGAATTGATGCGTTCAAATCAAATGTGGATACTCTAATTGTCATCCCAAATGACCGATTGCTTGAAATTGTAGATAAAAACACCCCAATGCTAGAAGCGTTTAGAGAGGCAGATAATGTTTTGCGTCAAGGGGTCCAAGGGATATCCGATTTGATTGCTGTCCCTGGATTAATAAACTTGGATTTTGCTGATGTTAAGACCATTATGTCTGACAAAGGTTCAGCACTTATGGGTATTGGTGTTGCAACTGGAGAAAATCGTGCACAAGAAGCTGCTAAAAAAGCCATTTCTTCTCCACTACTTGAGACATCGATCGACGGTGCTCAAGGCGTATTAATGAACATAACAGGTGGGACAAACCTAAGTCTTTACGAGGTACAAGAAGCAGCGGATATCGTTTCTTCTGCAGCAGATCAAGAAGTAAATATGATCTTTGGTTCTGTCATCAATGAAACCTTAAAGGACGAGATCATAGTTACTGTTATTGCTACAGGCTTTGATGAAAATCAAATGCAAGCTCAAAAACCAAGGATCCTTGGGAAGGTTACACCTCAAAGAAAAAGAGAAGAATCCAAAAGAGAAACAGCTCCGGCTCACACAAATTATGAAGAGGATACACTTGATATTCCAACCTTTTTAAGAAATAGAGATCGTAGAAGATAAACCAACGCAAAAACGACTGATACTAATCAGTCGTTTTTTTATATTCAAAAGTCAAGAATTATTTCTAAATATTAATCGACTGAATAGAACAGAAACAACAAAAAATGGAGAAAAAAAGAACTAAATTCATGGCAACATCCGACACACTTTGTTGGCTCTATCTTTTATACTAACCATTAATGATTCCTTTAATAGAAAGGAAGACAATCTTGACTATCTATTTAGATGCCGTTTGGTTACTGAATGTGCTACTTGATGCCATGATTTTAATGTTAACTGCAGCCTGGACTAGAACATTTTTGCGAAAGAGAAGAATTATTTTAGGGGCTATATTTGCTTCTGTGATCGTTCCCCTTTCTGTATATTTTCCAGGTTCACCATTAGAGTCGATTCCTGGAAAAATTCTTTTTTCCATGGCAGTTGTATGGGTAACCTTTGATTTTCAAAATATCCGAATGTTTTTTCAAAAATGGCTCACTTTTTACTTTGCAACATTTGCATTAGGAGGAGGAATGGTAGGGTTTTATTTTTTGTTGGGAGAGCCATTTCATATTCAAGATGGAATACTCCTTACCAATAGAACCGGAATAGGAGCTGGTGTGACTTGGATTTATGTCATTGTTTTATTCCCATTGATTTGGATATTTTTGCATAATCGAATGAAGGAATTATTTGCTTTTAAATTAAAAACAGATCAACTTTTTCCTGTAACAATTAAAATGAATGGTCATTCCTATTCCACTCAAGGATTGCTTGATACGGGGAATCAGTTAGTAGACCCTTTTTCAAAGCGACCTGTCTTATTAGTAGATGAACCTTTTATTAAGCAGTGGTTTGACCATGAAGAGTGGCAAAGTTTAAAAACAGTCCATGAAACGTTTGACGTTTCTCTTCTTCCAGAAAAGTGGATTGGAAGAATTCATATGATTCCATATCAGGGAGCAAAGGGAATAAGTGAATTTATGTTGACTTTAAAGCCTGAACAAGTCATTTGTACCATTGAAGACAAGAAACAAATATTTTCAAAGGTTTTTATAGGGATTCAGTTTGGTCAAATGACGACTGACGAGAGTTATCATTGTTTGTTACATCCACATATGTGGATTGACTCCACTTCTACTGCTTCATAATTCTGATACTAACGAAAAGGGGAGAAAATCATGAGGTTACTGCGATTGCGACTTCAACTATTCTGGTACAAGCTAAAAGAGCGGTTAGGTTTAAAACCAAAAGAAATTTATTATATAGGAGGTAGCGAAGCTCTACCACCACCACTTTCAAAGGAAGAAGAACAAGAGCTTTTAACCAGATTACCAAAAGGAGATAAGGCGGCAAGAGCAGTATTAATAGAGCGAAATTTAAGGCTTGTAGTATACATTGCAAGAAAATTTGAAAATACAGGTATAAATATTGAAGATCTTATCAGTATTGGAACGATTGGATTAATAAAAGCTGTAAACACTTTTAATCCAGAAAAGAAAATTAAATTAGCCACATATGCATCAAGGTGTATAGAAAATGAAATATTAATGTACTTAAGAAGAAATAACAAACTACGTTCAGAGGTGTCATTCGATGAACCACTTAATATTGATTGGGATGGAAACGAATTGTTGTTATCAGATGTATTAGGTACAGAAAATGATATTATAACAAAGGGGCTAGAATCAAAAATAGATAGAAAACTATTGATAAAAGCTCTTGAACAACTGAATGACCGTGAAAAACAAATTATGGAATTAAGATTTGGATTAGTGGGTCAAGAAGAAAAAACACAGAAAGATGTAGCAGATATGCTTGGGATTTCACAATCCTACATTTCAAGATTAGAAAAAAAAATCATAAAAAGATTACAAAAAGAATTTAAAAAAATGGTTTGAATGAAAGTAAGAAAACCCTGAATAAATAACGTTTTCTAGAATGTCCTGAATTACTCGGGGCATTTTGTTCTATTTCCACAACTGCATAAAATTCCCCCCAACGGTAATACTAACGCATACACCAACTCCATATGGGAGGGAATGCAGTGACAAGACATAAGGTTGAGATATGTGGAGTAGATACATCAAAATTACCAGTACTCAAAAATGAAGAAATGCGTGTGTTGTTTAAAAGGTTGCAGGCTGGAGAATTAGAAGCAAGAGAACAGCTTGTAAATGGAAATCTACGTCTCGTATTAAGTGTCATACAAAGGTTTAATAACCGAGGTGAAAACGTTGATGACCTCTTTCAAGTTGGTTGTATCGGTTTAATGAAATCAATCGATAACTTTGACTTAAGTCAAAATGTAAAATTCTCAACTTACGCAGTACCAATGATAATTGGTGAAATAAGACGTTATTTAAGAGATAACAATCCTATAAGAGTGTCACGTTCATTACGTGATATTGCTTATAAGGCTTTACAAGTAAGAGAAAAATTGATTAATAAAACTTCCAAAGAACCAACAGCAGCTGAGATTGCAAAAGAGATGGACATCCCTCATTCCGATGTTGTTTTTGCATTAGATGCTATTCAAGATCCTGTATCCTTATTTGAGCCCATCTATAATGATGGGGGGGACCCGATTTTTGTTATGGATCAACTAAGTGATGAGAAAAATAAAGATTCCATATGGATCGATGAAATTGCACTGCAAGAGGGGATGCATAGATTAAATGAAAGAGAAAAGATGATACTTAATAAGCGATTTTTCCAAGGGAAAACTCAAATGGAAGTAGCCGAAGAAATTGGTATTTCTCAAGCTCAAGTTTCCAGATTGGAAAAAGCAGCAATAAGTGAAATGAACAAGCAAATTTTCGATTAAATTTCAGCACTGCCCGTTGGGTAGTGCTTCTTTTACTACTTCCTAATTAACAAAAAATCATTGCAATCCTTTCCCAAACACCGCATATAGTTTACTAAAGGCGGTGTTTTAGATGATTACTATTTCAGAACTCCAAGTGAAAGATATTGTCGCTGTAGATACAGGTAAAAAATTAGGACATCTCACAGATTTAGATATTGACATTCATCAAGGGGTTATTCGGGCAATTGTGATCACAACCAAAGGGAAGGTAATGGGAATGTTTGGTCAAGTGGAAGAGTGGGTAATACCTTGGAAAAACATCATCAATATAGGGGAAGATGTGATTTTAGTTCGACATGTTCAAACTCCTGTCATCAAGGAATATCCAAAGGTTGAGTGATTTCATTTCGAGAAACTTTATTAAAATTGTGTTAAAATAAACAAAAATAAGTTATAAGTGAGGGGTTTTTGTTGAAAGAACCTTTTCAAATGGTATCATCTTCTCTTTTAGCAATTGATGAATGGCAAAAAATTGAACCAACTCTTTCTGTGGGTTTCACAACCAAAATCGGAGGGGAAAGCAGAGCTCCGTACCAGTCTTTAAATCTTGCCTATCATGTGGCGGATGACCCGGATCGTGTTACAGAAAACCGGAAGAGAGTAGCTGAAGATCTTGGATTTCCTCTTACCCAGTGGATCATGGGAGAACAGATTCACGGAAAAAAAGTGGTTCGAGTAGGAGGTAAGGATGCGGGATTAGGTTCTATAGACAATCAAAGTAATATTGCACAAGTAGATGGGCTTATAACTAATGAAAAAAATCTATTATTAGTTGCTGCATTTGCAGACTGTACGCCCCTTTATTTTTGGGATCCTGTTAGCGGTAATATTGGATTGGCACATGCAGGTTGGAGAGGGACGGTACAAGGAATTGGAACAGAAATGCTTCGCCAATTTTTAGAAGCTGGATCTAAAATGAAAGATATTAAGATAGCAATCGGTCCATGTATTGGTCAGCCGTATTATGAAGTTGACACTGTGGTGATTGATCAGATCCCAGCACAGTATCATCGAGAGTCAATGATCTCACAGGTTGATTTCGCTCATTATTTGTTGAACTTAAAGGAAGTAAATCGTCAAATTTTGTTGGATTTTGGGGCTTGCCCGGGAAATATTCTCACTACAAACTACTGTACACACGAAGATTCTTCTCTGTTTTATTCACATCGAAGAGATCAAGGAAAAACAGGAAGAATGTTAGCTTATATCGGGAAAAGCTAGAAAGGGGTATATCATGCCTGTAGCAAAAAACTTGGCACAAATAAAACAAAGAATTGAGGATGCATGTAAAAAATCCAATCGAAATCCTGAGGATATTCAAATAATAGCTGTTACTAAGTATGTTTCAAATGAAAGGGCAGCTGAAGCCTTGGAAGCTGGTATAAAACATTTTGGAGAAAATCGTGTAGAGGGAATACAGGCTAAGTTTACTTATTTTCAAGATAAAGCCCATTATCATTTCATTGGAACTCTCCAATCACGAAAAGTAAAAGAACTACTACCATACATAGAAATGCTACACTCACTCGATCGTGAATCGATTGCAAAAGAAATCGATAAACGCTCAGAAAGGGTCATTCCTTGCTTTGTTCAAGTGAATACAAGTGGAGAGGAATCTAAGCAAGGTTTAGATCCATCTGAGGTTGAAGCTTTTATCGAAAAGTTAGCCAATTACTCTAAGGTCAGGGTAGTAGGATTAATGACCATGGCCCCCTTAACGGAGAATCAAAGTAAGTTACGTGAGACTTTTACTAATCTTCGTGAACTAAAAGAAAAAATAGAGGCTAAAGGGTTGACTCATGCCCCTTGCCACTTTTTATCTATGGGGATGAGTAATGATTTTGAGATTGCTATTGAAGAAGGAGCTACTCATGTACGTATAGGCTCCGCTCTCGTTGGCCATGAATAGTTGATACAAAATTACAATAAATAGGTGGACAAACCTAAAAGAAATGATTAAGGTAAAAGAGAAGAAGAGGTGGTGATTATATGTCAACGGTGATTAGTTTAATAGGGACAATCATATATTTTTATAATATATTATTAATTATTTATATCCTTATGTCATGGTTTCCAGGAGCAAGGGAATCATCATTCGGAAAAATGCTAGCTAATTTGTGTGAACCTTATCTAGAGCCCTTCCGAAAAATTATTCCGCCATTAGGGATGATTGATATTTCACCAATTGTCGCTATTCTGGTTTTAAATTTTGCATCTAGAGGCGTAAATCAGCTTGCTTTCATGTTTTAACATGATCCCCCTTGCCGATTATTTTAGCAGGGGGGTTTTTACTTATTTATAGAAGGTGAATTGAGGAATGAACATCTATCAACATTATCGTCCTGAAGAGCACCCATGGGTTGATTTGATTTTGTCATGGCAAGAAGAAGTGGGGACAACATATCAAAGAAAAAGAAGCGACTTTTTGAATCCAAGGGAACAATGGATCTTTCAATCGGTTATTGGAAAACACTCCGATTTTAAGTGGGAACTTTTTGGCGGTCATCCTGAATCAGAAAGAAAACGTGCTATTTTAGCCCCATTTTACGAAGAAATTCAAATGAAAGATTTCGGGTTAAAGCTTTTAAGAGCTTCCTATCCAACAAAATTCATGGATATTGGTCATCGTGATGTTTTGGGTTCTTTTATGTCCTTAGGCATAAAAAGAAGTAAACTAGGAGATTTATTTGTTCAGGATGGGATGATACAGATTATGATAGATGAAGATATATCTTCATATGTTCAAATGAATTTAACTAAAATGAAAAATGCGTCAGTTTCTTTTCAAGAAATTGCATTGACTGAGATAAAAAAGAGTGATGAGAAATGGTTGGAAAATGAAGGAACTGTATCTTCTCCAAGGCTAGATGCTATACTTAAAGAAATTTATCGTCTATCCCGTTCAAAGGCTTCTGAAGCCATTACAAGAGGAATGATTAAAGTTAATCATCAGCTAGTTGAAGATCCAAGCTTTATTATCCAGGAAGGAGACATTCTTTCTTTTCGTGGGAAAGGAAGAGCGAAAATGGATAATTTTCATGGGGTCACAAAAAAAGACAAGCACCGTTTTTCATATAAAACCTTAAAATAGTCGTGAAAAAAGAAGGATTTTAAGGAATTACGTCGAAATAAAATGTTAATAGAAAATGAACCAGACACGAATATTAAGGAGGTGGCCCTTGTGCCATTAACGCCATTGGACATTCATAATAAAGAATTTACTCGTACATTTCGTGGATATGATGAGGATGAGGTAAACGAATTTTTGGATCAAGTAATTAAAGATTATGAATTTGTAATCAGAGAAAAAAAGGCACTTGAGGAACAAGTAGCTCAACTTAATGAAAAGTTAGGCCATTTTAATAATATTGAAGGGACTTTGAATAAGTCTATTTTAATTGCTCAAGAAACTGCAGAAGAAGTAAAGGGGAATGCGAAGAAAGAAGCTAAGCTTATCATTAAAGAAGCGGAGAAAAATGCTGATCGAATAATTAATGAATCTCTCTCTAAGTCTCGTAGTATTGCGTTAGAGGTAGAAGAGTTGAAGAAGCAGGCAAAAGTCTTTAGAACAAGATTAAAGATGATGGTTGAAGCTCAGCTAGATCTAATTGATAATGATGATTGGGACGATATTTTTAATATAGAAAAGCTTGAAATAAATGAAGAGGAAGAATTTAATCGCCGGCTTGCAGAGAATAATTCTTGACGCAGAACTTATTTTTACATATAATTCAATAACATAATTGAATGATATGAACTACTATGACAGGGATAGTACAATTTGAGCGATTTCATAAAGCGAGTCAGGGATGGTGAAAGCCTGAATGGAATTTAAATTGGAAGATCACCCTCGAGTATCCACTCGAAAGAGAACAAGTAGATGTGGACGTTTTATTCACGTTACGAATGCTTCAAGAGGATTGATGTTATCAGAAAACAACAATCTAAAAGGGTGGTACCGCGAGCTTTCTCGTCCCTTAGGGATGTGAAGGCTTTTTTATATGGTGTAAAAGATTGCTTGAGTTTTATTAAAATTGTCAATGATGGTAAAAAGAATTAGAAGGAGGAAATGGTGTTGGAATACAAAGACACATTGTTAATGCCAAAAACAGATTTTCCAATGAGAGGAAATCTCCCCAATCGGGAACCTGTTCTCCAAAAGGAATGGGATGAACAAAACATTTATAAAAAGGTACAGGACCGAACCAAAGGGAGACCTTTATTTATTCTTCATGATGGCCCGCCATATGCAAATGGCGACATTCACATGGGTCATGCTTTAAATAAGATTTTAAAAGATATGATTGTTCGTTATAAATCTATGTCTGGATACCATGCCCCTTATGTTCCTGGTTGGGATACACATGGATTACCTATCGAAACTGCACTAACTAAAAACAAAAAAGTAGATCGCAAAAAGATGAGTGTGGCGGAATTTCGTCAACGCTGTGCAGAATATGCTTTAGAACAAATCGATCGTCAAAGAGAACAATTTAAGCAACTTGGAGTCCGTGGTGATTGGGAAAATCCCTATGTGACCTTAACAAAGGATTATGAATCTGCTCAGATTCAGGTTTTTGGAGAAATGGCTAAAAAGGGTTATATTTACAAAGGATTGAAACCAGTTTATTGGTCTCCATCAAGTGAGTCAGCTTTAGCTGAAGCCGAAATTGAATATTATGATAAACGTTCTCCATCTATTTATGTGGCCTTTGAGATTGCAGAAGGAAACGAATTCCTAAATGGAGAGGAAAAAATTATTATTTGGACGACAACTCCTTGGACTATTCCGGCAAACTTAGGAATTTCTGTCCATCCAGAAGTCACTTATTCTGTTGTGAAAGTAAAAGAGGAGAAGTTTGTCATTGCTCAAGACTTATTGGAAGAAGTTACAAAGGTGCTTGAGTGGGAAAATCCTGAGGTTGTAAAATCTTTCAAAGGTAAAGATATTGAGAATGTAAAGGCGAAACACCCTTTTTATGATCGAACTTCTTTAGTTATGGTTGGTGATCATGTAACAACAGAAAGCGGAACTGGTTGTGTGCACACGGCTCCAGGTCATGGGGAAGATGACTTCTGGGTAGGGAAGAAATATGGCCTTGATACATTGTGCCCAGTTGATGATAAGGGGTATTTTACTTCGGAAGCCCCTGATTTTGAAGGATTGTTCTATGAAGACGCAAACAAAGCAATTACCGAGCGCTTAGAGTCACAAAATGCTTTATTGAAATTAACTTTTATTACTCATTCCTATCCACATGATTGGAGAACAAAGAAGCCGACTATTTTCCGGGCAACAAGCCAATGGTTTGCTTCTATCAAAGACTTCAGAGATCAAATTCTTAAAGAGATTAATGAAGTAACGTGGGTTCCTAAGTGGGGAGAAACTAGATTATATAACATGGTTCGTGATCGTGAAGATTGGTGTATTTCTCGCCAAAGAACATGGGGAGTGCCAATTCCAGTCTTTTATGGAGAAGATGGAGAGCCGATCATAACAGATGAAACAATCAATCATGTTTCCCAATTATTTAGAGAACATGGTTCTAATGTTTGGTTTGAGTGGGAAACAAAGGATCTACTACCTGAAGGATTTACATCAGATCATAGTCCAAATGGCAAATTCACAAAAGAAACGGATATTATGGATGTATGGTTTGACTCAGGATCTTCTCATCAGGCTGTCCTTGTAGAAAGAGAAGAACTCCAGAGACCAGCAGATATGTATTTAGAAGGATCAGATCAATATAGAGGATGGTTCAATTCATCTCTTTCCACCTCTGTAGCTGTGACCGGGAAAGCTCCTTATAAATCAATTTTAAGTCATGGATTTGCATTAGATGGAGAAGGCCGCAAAATGAGTAAATCCCTTGGGAATGTCGTTGTTCCTTCTAAAGTCATGAAGCAGCTTGGAGCTGACATTTTGAGGTTATGGGTTGCAAGTGTTGACTATCAAGCTGATGTAAGAATTTCAGATGATATCCTTAAGCAAGTAGCTGAGGTGTATCGAAAGATTAGAAACACTTTCCGATTCCTACTTGGGAATTTGCGCGATTTTGATCCTAAGGTAGATCGTGTACCTGTTGAACAACTTCAGGAAGTAGATCAATATATGCTGTTACGACTGCAAGAAGTTGTTAATCGAGTTCGTAAAGGGTATGATACCTACGAATATTCAACAATTTATCACACTGTGCAGAACTTCTGCACGATTGACTTAAGTTCATTCTATTTAGACTTTGCTAAGGATATTTTATATATTGAAGCTAAGGATCATCCGCGTCGTCGTAGCATTCAAACGGTATATTATGAAACATTAACATCCTTGGTAAAGCTGTTGTCTCCAATCCTTTCTCATACAACTGATGAACTATGGAAGTTTATTCCTGGAGTAGAAGAGGAAAGCGTTCAGTTAACAGATATGCCTGAGCCTAAAGAGATGGAGGATCAACAAGAATTAAAGAAAAAATGGGATATGTTCATGGATGTAAGAGATGATGTCTTAAAGGCTTTAGAGGAAGCAAGAAATGAAAAGGTGATTGGAAAATCATTAGAAGCAAAAGTAACCATTGTTCCAAAAAATGAAGAGACAAAGAATTTGCTAAACAGCATTGAACATCTTCACCAATTGTTAATTGTTTCAGGAATTGAATTAAAAGATAAAGATGATAACTCTAAGGAATATGACCATGTTTTTGTCAAAGTTTCTCCTTACGAGGGTGAAAAGTGTCAAAGATGTTGGGTTGTTTCAGAAGAAGTAGGATCAAATGATAAGCACCCGGACCTATGTCCACGATGTGCAACAATTATAGAAGAACACTATGTGAATTAATACAAAAGTCTGCTGTTTTCAGCAGACTTTTTAAAAAGATAAAGTATAAAATTTGTCTAGCGCAAGCGCCCTATCGACTAGAGTCGGTTCCCTCCTCTCCATCGAAAAGTCAACATCGATGAAGGAGGTTCGGTTAAAAACGCGACATCCGATTACTCGGCCCACCGAAAACATTTGTCGCAACACCGAACTGACTCGCAGGATGCGAGCCCTCGTGAACCGTGTTTCCTTTGGGCCTACACGATGTAGGTCACCACACGATGTGACGGCTTTAGCCGACGATCCTTAATCCACCGCCTTACGTCGATGATCAAGGGTGCTTGCGCTTTTCTTAATATGTACGTGTGCTTTTCTTACTTTCATGTAACGATAAATAAATTCTTTAGAAACCTTCAAAAAAAGTTCACATGTTAGAAGGAAATATGGTAGGAAAATGTTTGAATTTTGTTTAAAATGAAAGTAGGTGAAAAAATTCACAAAGTTACTTAGGAAAACGCACCCAATTAGAAGGTGGAGGTTGGTGAACATGATAAGCTACGATGACAGGAGAATATTATTCTATAATCTGTTAGCAGAGAGCTTTGAGGGGAAAGTTACTAGCGACGTACTAGAAAAGTGGGTGTTTTTTCGTGATCATATAAAATTACAGCATTTTAATCAAGAAAAATCAATCATGCAAGAGTTAGATTCATTAGAAATTTTCATGACAAAAAATACAACAGAACTTAATCGAGATTTGGCTCAAGAGTATGGAAAGATTTTCTGGCAATTTACATGTAATTCTATTTCATTTCATTTAAATGAGGCTGGATTTCATTTGAATGATTTAATGAATGAGCCTTATTTATTTGCATTATGTCTGAAGCACTCTAGTAAAACTGGGCTTCCAGAAGACCATATAGCTGTTCAACTTTATATGCTAACGGACATTACTACAAAAATGGATAGGGCATTTAAAGATGGGGAAAAAAAACATCAAGAAAAATATTTTTATTATTTCACCCTCTTTCACCAACACTTTATTCATACATGGATCACTCCTTTTGGAAAATGTATAAGTTGTAAAAGCTCTCTTCCATTTTATCCTCTTCTCATACAAGTACTAACGGAATTAATTGAAAAGGATAAAGACTTTATAAAAATTATGGAAGCTCAGAAACCGAATAAGAATGATATTTTATCAAATGGGACGAAAAACTAAAAAGAAGCCAATGTGCTTCTTTTTAGTTTTTCTGGTATGAAAAAAAGTACCATGGAATAAGTAGGTGTTATTTCACTAAAGATATGCTAAAATTCAATAGGAATACAAACTAGAGTTGGAGGAAAAAAAGTTGTTGTATTATCTCTTATCGTTGGTTGTGATTTTTATTGATCAAATAACCAAATATATGGTCTCTACTAGAATGGATCAAGGAGATTCTATTGAAGTTATTTCATCTTTCTTTTACATAACCTCTCACCGAAACCCAGGTGCTGCCTGGGGAATTTTAAAAGATCAGATGGTATTTTTCTACATAATTACGATCATTGTCGTCGTCTTCGTTATCTACTTTATTCAAAAATATGGGAAAACAAATCGATTGTATGCGGTTGCACTTAGTTTAATATTAGGAGGAGCTATTGGGAATTTTATAGATAGGCTACTTTGGAAAGAAGTTATTGATTTCTTTGATTTTTATATCTTCAACTATGATTATCCGATCTTCAATATAGCTGATTCTAGTTTGGTTGTCGGTGTGATCCTGGTCCTTATAGCTACTTGGAAAGATGAAAAGAAAAAAGGAGTGTAAAGCTTGTCAGAGCATAAAGAATGGATTGTAGAAAAACAACAGAGTGGTACTCGTATTGATAAAGTAATTACAGATGCAAGTAATGATATTTCAAGAAGCCAAGTTCAAGGTTGGATGGAAGAGTCTCTTGTGTTGGTTAATGGTTCAACAGTAAAAAGTAATTATAAGTGTAAAGAAGGAGACCGTATTGAGTGGAGCATTCCTAAAGTGGTCCCAGTTGATATACAGCCTGAAAATATTCCACTATCTATTCTTTATGAAGATGAAGTTTTGCTGGTTGTAAATAAACCAAAAGGAATGGTCGTTCATCCATCAGCAGGACATCAAACAGGAACCTTAGTTCATGCCCTCCTCTATCATTGTACAGATTTATCAGGTATAAATGGAGAGTTAAGACCTGGGATCGTTCATCGAATTGATAAAGACACTAGTGGTTTACTGTTAGTTGCTAAAAATGATCAAGCCCATATTCATTTGTCTAACCAACTATCAGAAAAATCAATTACTCGGATATACGAAGCCATTGTTCATGGGGAGATATCTCATGACAAGGGTACGATCGATGCTCCTATTGGACGAGATCCAAATGACCGTCAAAAAATGGCTGTTGTAGATGGTGGTAAGGACGCTATCACCCATTTCGAGGTTAAAGAGCGGTTCGAAAATTTCAGTTATGTGTGGTGTAAATTAGAAACTGGTCGAACGCATCAAATTCGCGTACACATGAACTATATAGGTCACTCACTTGCGGGTGATCCCAAATATGGGCCAAAGAAAACATTATCTGTGAATGGGCAAGCATTGCATGCAAGGGTTCTTGGTTTTACACACCCTGTGTCAGGGGAATGGCTACAATTTGAGGTCGACCCTCCAAAGGAATTTGAAGACATTTTACAACAATTACGTTCAAATCATTGACAAATCCTTTTAGTAAGCTATAATCATAAGAGAATTATGAACCTTTAAAAGAAGTCCAGAGAGGCTACAAAGGTTACGGATCAGTTGGAATTGGTCTGCCCTTTTGTTGCCTTAGCAAAAGGGCTTTTTGTATGCCAAGGAGCCAAAGACGAAGCAAGCTGGAGGTAGGGATATGAATAAAAAGGCAACAGTTCTAGATGAAGCGGCTATTAGGAGAACACTTACAAGAATAGCACATGAAATTTTGGAGCATAACAAAGGGACAAAAAATCTATTACTCGTTGGTATAAAAACTCGCGGAATCCCTTTGGCTAATCGTCTAGCAAAAAGAATTGAAGCTATAGAGGGTGAGAAAGTTCCTGTTGGAGAGATTGATATTACGCTTTATCGAGATGATTTGACAAAAAAGAATAATCTTTCCGAACCAGAATTACAAGAATCGCGAATACCTGTGGACGTAACCGGTAAGATGGTGGTTCTTGTAGATGATGTTTTATATACTGGTCGTACAGTCAGAGCGGCAATGGATGCTTTAATGGATCATGGAAGGCCAGAGCAAATTCAGTTAGCTGTACTAGTCGATCGTGGACATAGAGAACTACCTATTCATGCAGACTACGTTGGAAAAAATGTTCCCACTTCTTTAGAGGAAATCATTATGGTTCAGCTTTCGGAAATAGACCCAGAAGAATCAGTTAGTATATACGAAAAATAAAAACAACCTTTACCATTTTGTCCAGAGAGACTTCAAAGGTTTGTTTTAAAAAGCAATCACTTTTTAATAAAGTCCAGAGAGGCTTTGAAGGGTGCTTATTCGGTTTAACTTTCTTACAAGGAAGTATAAGGCCAGCACACCTTTGTGCTGGCCTTTTTTTTACATAAAAGGATATTTCTTTGAGGAGGGTCTTTTATGAAGCATTTTACTCAAATGAGTAACTTATCAGAAGAGGATATTTTTTCAATTTTAAAAAGAGCACAAGAGATTATAGGAATGCAAGAAATACAGCCAATTCGTAAGAAGAGATATATCGTCAATGCTTTTTTTGAGCCCAGTACAAGAACTAAGATGAGCTTTGAAATGGCCGAGAGAAAGCTTGGATTGGATGTACTTCCTTTCCAACCTGAAGCTTCAAGCGAAAGAAAGGGAGAGTCGTTATATGACACAATAAAAACTTTAGAGGCTATTGGAGTAGATGCTGTTGTTATAAGACATTCAGAGGATCAGTATTATCAAAAAATTATTCCAAATCTATCAATCCC
Source organism: Bacillaceae bacterium S4-13-56 (assembly GCA_040191315.1). NCBI lineage: Bacteria > Bacillati > Bacillota > Bacilli > Caryophanales > Bacillaceae > Bacillaceae bacterium S4-13-56. The sequence continues at coordinate 45,889 of JAWJLM010000001.1, forward strand.
AGTCATTAACGCAGGAGATGGGAAAGGTGAACACCCTACACAATGTTTACTTGATTTGTTAACTATATTCCAAGAGTTCAAAACCTTCCAAGGGAAAAAGATTGTTATATCTGGGGATATAAAGCATAGCAGAGTTGCAAGATCAAATGCTTTGACACTCCATCGTTTGGGAGCAGATGTAATGTTTGCTGGTCCTGACACTTTTCAAGATCCAGCGTTACCTTATCCAGTGGTAAAGTTAGATCAAGTGATAGAAACGGTAGATGTCTGTATGATGCTAAGGGTCCAGCATGAAAGGCACTCTGAATCTTTTGGGGATATGGACTCCTTTTTAAAAACTTATGGATTAACAGAAGAACGGATGAAAAGACTCCCTGTCTCTAGTATTATTATGCACCCCGCTCCTATTAATAGAGGTGTAGAAATAGATGATACAGTAGTTGAATCTAGTAGATCACGCATTTTCAAACAAATGAGGAATGGTGTAGCGGTCCGAATGGCTGTACTGGAGCATGCTATGGAATTAAGAGAGGAGAAACTTTTATATGAAATTGTTCATTGATAATGGAAAGATGTTAAATAGAGAAGGTTTTTTGGAAGAAGTAAGTTTATCTATAGAAGATGGAAAAATTCACTTAATAAATCCTCGGATTCCTGAATTCGATCAAAGAATAGACGCGAAAGGTCAAGCCATTTTTCCGGGTTTCGTGGATATTCATGTCCACTTACGAGAACCAGGAGGAGAGACTAAGGAAACGATTGAAACCGGGTCTAAAGCTGCAGCTAGGGGTGGTTTTACAACTATCTGTCCAATGCCTAATACTCGCCCAGTACCAGACAGTATTGAAAACCTTAAGCTTATTTTAGATCGTATCAAGGATACAGCTCATGTACGTGTTCTCCCATATGCTTCAATCACAACAAGGCAATTAGGCAAGGAAATAACTCCTATGGAAGAATTAAAAGTTCTTGGAGCTGTTGCCTTTACAGATGATGGTGTAGGGGTTCAAGAAGCTGGCAAGATGTTAGAAGCGATGGAAAAGGCAAAAGAACTTGAAGCTACTATTGTTGCTCACTGTGAGGACAATACTTTAATTCAAGGAGGAGCCATTCATAAAGGGCAAAAAAGTAAAGAGCTTAGTATTCCGGGAATTCCCTCCATTTGTGAATCCGTACAAATTGCACGTGATGTTTTGCTAAGTGAGGCTACTGGTTGTCGCTATCACGTTTGCCATGTCAGTACAAAAGAATCTGTACGCGTCATCAGAGATGCTAAAAAAGCAGGAATACCTGTAACAGCAGAAGTAAGTCCTCACCATTTATTGTTAACAGAGGATGACATTCCAGGTGATAATGCCAACTTCAAAATGAATCCTCCTTTGAGAGGGGAAGGGGATCGTCTAGCTTTAATGGAAGGGCTGTTGGATGGAACCATAGACTGTATTGCTACGGACCATGCACCACATACTGAGCCTGAAAAGTCAGAAGGAATGCTTCATGCGCCATTTGGAATTGTAGGTAGTGAAACGGCCTTCCCACTCCTTTACACACATTTTGTTGAAACAGGAATCTTTACGCTTCAACAAGTTGTGGAATGGCTAACAATCAAACCTTCTCAAATTTTCAACCTTCCTTTTGGTACTATCAAAGAAGGAAGTACGGCCGATATAGTATTAGTAGACTTAGCTTTAGAAGAGGAAATTGACAAAAATACGTTTTACTCAAAAGGAAAAAACACTCCTTTTCATGGTTGGAACGTAAAAGGGATTCCGACTATGACTCTTGTTGAAGGAGAGCTTGTTTACAAAAAGGAGGATTACTATGCAAACTCGTTGGCTCGTTCTTGAAGATGGAACAATTTTTAAAGGGAAAGCATTTGGTGCTGACACGGATCAGTGGGGAGAGGTTGTCTTTAATACCGGGATGACGGGATACCAGGAAATATTAACAGACCCCTCTTATTGTGGTCAGATCTTAACAATGACCTACCCCTTAATCGGAAATTACGGAATTAACCATGACGACTTTGAGTCCATAGAACCTGCCATACATGGGCTGATAGTAAAAGAGGCAGCTGTTTATCCATCAAATTGGAGAAGCACGGAAACCATAGATGAATACTTGAAGAAAAAAAATATACCAGGTGTTTACGGAGTTGATACTCGTAAACTAACCCGGTTGATTAGAAACTCTGGAACATTAAGAGGTGCAGTTACTAGAAATGAAGTGGAAATTCCATCCATTATAGAGGAATTGAACAGAAAGGAACGCCCAAAAGATTTGGTGAAGAGAGTGTCTATACAAAAGCCATATGTAATTCCGGATCGAGGACATCGTGTGGTACTTGTTGATTTCGGTGCAAAGCACGGGATACTAAGAGAATTAACAAAACGAGGATGCCATATAACAGTTGTACCCTATAACACGACAGCCGAAGAAATTCTTCAATTAAAACCAGACGGTGTGCTTTTATCCAATGGACCTGGAGATCCTACCGACGTGATTGGAGCAACACAGACAATTCAACATTTATTTGGGAAGCTTCCAATCTTCGGAATTTGTCTTGGCCATCAATTATTTGCACTAGCTTGTGGAGCTACCACCTCTAAATTAACATTTGGTCACCGTGGATCAAATCATCCTGTGATTGAGCTTTCAACAGGAAGGATTGATATTACCGCACAAAACCATGGATATACAGTAGATTTAGACTCCTTGAATAATACTCAGTTGGAGCTTACACACCAATCGATTAATGATGGCACAGTAGAAGGATTAAGCCACAAATTATATCCTGCTTTTTCTGTGCAATATCACCCAGAGGCATCACCTGGACCAGAAGATTCAAATCCTTTGTTTGAAAAATTCATTACTCTCATAAGCAATGCACGTGAAAAAAAGGGGGATATCATTCATGCCTAAGCGAACAGATATTCATAGAATACTAGTTATCGGTTCTGGTCCTATTATCATCGGGCAAGCTGCAGAGTTTGATTACTCCGGAACACAAGCTTGCCAGGCGCTTCGTGAAGAAGGCTATGAAGTTATTTTAGTAAACAGTAATCCTGCTACTATAATGACGGACTATACGGTAGCTGACAAAGTTTATATGGAACCTCTTACAGTTGATTTTCTATCAAAGATTATTAGAAAAGAGCAACCCGATGCTTTATTACCTACACTTGGTGGGCAAACAGGGCTAAATATGGCCGTAGCTCTTCATGAAAAAGGAATTTTAGCTGAATACAATGTAGAAATACTTGGTACACCACTAGAGTCTATCCAAAAAGCCGAGGATCGTGATTTATTTCGTACCCTTATGAATGAGCTTAATCAACCTGTTCCTGAAAGTGTGATCGTTCGTAAAGTAGTGGAAGCGATAGATTTTGCTGATAAACAGGGTTACCCGTTAATTGTTCGACCTGCGTATACTTTAGGAGGTACAGGTGGTGGAATTTGTCACTCTAAAGAAGAACTTTTGGAAATTGTGAATAGCGGATTATATTTATCGCCAGTTAGCCAGTGCTTAGTAGAAAAGAGTATCGCTGGATATAAAGAAATTGAGTATGAAGTGATGAGAGATCATGATGATCACGCTATTGTTGTGTGTAATATGGAAAATGTTGACCCAGTTGGGGTACATACAGGAGACTCCATAGTTGTTGCTCCTTCTCAGACACTTAGCGACAGGGAGTATCAGATGCTTAGAAATGCCTCATTAAAAATCATTCGTGCCCTTGAAATTGAGGGAGGATGTAATGTTCAACTTGCCTTAGACCCTGACAGCTTTCAATATTATGTAATAGAAGTAAATCCAAGAGTAAGTCGGTCCTCCGCTTTAGCTTCTAAAGCTACAGGATATCCCATTGCAAAATTAGCAGCAAAGATTGCTATCGGTCTGTCCTTACATGAAATACAAAATCCAATTACGAAAAATACGTTTGCAAGCTTTGAGCCTGCGCTTGATTATATTGTTACAAAGATTCCAAGATGGCCGTTTGATAAATTTCATCATGCAAAAAGGGAATTGGGGACTCAAATGAAGGCTACTGGGGAAGTAATGGCCATAGGGAGAACATTCGAAGAATCCCTTCTAAAGGCCATTCGGTCATTAGAATTGAATGTAGTCGATTTGAATTTACCATTAGCAAATGAAATATCTGATGACGTTTTGGAATATCGCTTAAGTCATCCAGATGATGAAAGAATCTATCTTGTTGCTGAAGCATATAGAAGAGAATGGTCAATTAAACACATTTGGTCTTTAACCAAAATTGATTATTTCTTTCTTGCTAAGATTCAGAAATTAGTAGATTTAGAAAAAGAAATTACTCACTCACCAAAAAATCTTGAATTACTTGTTCGATCCAAAGAAACGGGATTCTCAGATCTAACGATTAGTAAGCTTTGGGGAATGTCTGAAGATGAACTCTATGACTGGAGAAAAGAAATCCAGCTTACGCCTGTCTATAAAATGGTAGATACTTGCGCAGCAGAATTTGAATCCGCTACTCCTTATTTCTATAGTTCCTACGAAGAAGAAAACGAATCTCTTCGATCCGATCGTCCGAAGGTCATGGTGATCGGGTCTGGACCAATTCGAATTGGTCAGGGAGTAGAATTTGATTATGCTACGGTTCACTCAGTTCTTGCATTAAAGCAAGCAGGATATGAAGCCATTATTATGAACAATAATCCTGAAACTGTCTCTACTGATTTTAGTATCTCAGATAAGCTTTACTTTGAGCCACTTACTTTGGAAGATGTAATGCATGTCGTTGATTTAGAGCAGCCATTAGGCGTCATCCTTCAATTTGGTGGCCAAACAGCTATAAATCTAGCAGAAGGATTAACAAGACGAGGGGTCAATGTACTTGGCACAAACTTAGAAGCCATTGATCAATCAGAGGATCGTGACAAATTTGAAAAGGCATTAAAGCAACTAGACCTTCCTGTACCACCTGGAATCATTGCCAAAAGTGTGCAAGAAGCCTTTCAAGGTGCCCGTACGCTTGGCTACCCAGTTGTTGTAAGACCATCCTATGTTCTCGGTGGGAGAGCAATGGAAATTGTATACAAAGAGGAAGAACTAGAACGGTACATGGAAGAAGCCGTCCGAGTGAATCCTGACCATCCAGTACTTGTCGACCGTTATTTAACAGGAAAAGAAATTGAGGTCGATGCTATTTGCGATGGGGAGTCTGTATTGATTCCTGGAATTATGGAACATATAGAACGCGCAGGGATTCATTCGGGAGATTCGATTGCCGTTTATCCACCTCAAACCTTAAGGCAAGATCAAATAGATATGTTAGTTTCCTATACAGAGAAACTTGCAAAAGGGCTTGGGATTAAGGGTTTGATGAACATTCAATATGTATTGCATGGTGAAAAAATATATGTATTAGAGGTTAACCCTCGGGCCAGTCGAACGGTTCCATTTTTAAGTAAAATAACGGGAATACAGATGGCTCAAATTGCAACAGAAGTAATACTTGGAAAAACCTTAAAAGAATTAGGTTATAAACCAGGTTTACACGAGAAGCCAAACGAGGTATTTGTTAAAGTTCCTGTCTTTTCGTTCGAAAAGCTGCGAAGAGTAGATACAACACTTGGCCCTGAGATGAAATCTACGGGAGAAGTACTTGGCCATGATGAAAGTTTGAACAAGGCCCTTTACAAAGGATTAACAGCCGCCGGCTTAAAAATTCCAACAGAAGGATCTGTATTGATTACAGTTGCTGATAAAGATAAAGAAGAAATAGTGGACCTTGCCAAGCGTTTCCATCATCTTGGGTTTAGGTTGTTAGCTACAACTGGTACTGGTGAATTTTTACGTAAATATGACCTTCCAGTAGAAACAGTAGGTAAGGTAGGAGCCGAGGGGATTAATGTAGTTAATGTCATTCATGATGGAAAAGCACAGCTTGTTATTAATACATTAACTAGAGGGAAGGAGCCTAGGCGTGATGGGTTCCGTATTCGAAGAGAAGGTGTTGAGCATGGGGTACCTGTTATTACTTCCCTTGATACGGCTCTTGCCTTGTTATCCGTCATTGAGTCAATGACATTTACTGCAACCCATATGCCAGATTATAAGGTGGGAGATTCTCTTGAACATTCACTCGTCTAAGATCTTACAAAATCAACCTATAGCAAAGGATACGTATAAACTTGTATTGTTAGCACCTAATTTAGAAGTCAATCCTGGTCAATTTATTCACATCAAAATTGGCAAGGGGACCCAATTTCCGCTAAGACGCCCATTATCTATTGCTGATTATGTTCCATTTTCTGGGGAGTTAACGATTTTGTATAAAATTGTGGGAGAAGGAACCAAAGAGATTTCTAGTTTAGAGGAAGGAGTGCATATAGAGTTTTTGGGGCCCTTGGGGAATGGTTACTTATTACAAGATGTTCCAGAATCAGCTCTTCTGATTGGGGGAGGAATAGGGATACCACCTTTGTATCTATTAGGAAAAAAATTACGAGAAATGGGTACACAGGTGAAATCTATCTTGGGATTTCAAACGGAGGCAGGAGCTTTTTATTTGAGAGAGTTTCAGGAGCTAGGGGAAACAATTGTGGTTACCAATGACGGAAGTCTTGGGGAGAAAGGGCGGGTAACAGATTATGTGGAACACTTTCTCCCAACGATCCATGGTTTTTATTCCTGTGGTCCCACCCCCATGCTTCAAGCAGTTACTCAATCAATGGGGAATGTTCCTGGCTATATTTCTGTGGAAGAACGGATGGGATGTGGAATTGGAGCATGCTTTGCTTGTGTTTGTAAAGTTACGGATGATAAAGATAAAAAAGGTTACCGGAAAATTTGTGTAGATGGTCCTGTATTTGAGAAGGGGGTTCTTCAATTATGAGTAAGTTAGCAGTTGAATTACCCGGATTATCCTTGAAAAACCCAGTTCTTACAGCTTCGGGATGCTTTGGATTTGGAAAAGAATATGCTTCATTTTATGATTTATCAATGCTTGGGGCTATAACCATCAAAGCCGCTACAAAAGAGGCTCGTTTCGGAAACCCAACTCCTCGTGTGGCAGAAACTCCTTCTGGGATGCTAAATGCTATTGGACTTCAAAATCCTGGTGTTAATGCGATTATGGAAGAGGAGCTTCCATTTTTGCAACAGTTTGGGGTCCCCGTGATTGCCAATGTTTCTGGAAACACGGAAGAAGAATATATAGAGGTTGCTCACAGAATTTCTAAGAGTCCATTTGTTTCAGCTATAGAATTGAATATCTCCTGTCCAAATGTGAAAGAGGGAGGGATCCAATTTGGAACCGACCCTGATACTGCTGGCCAGTTGACATCTTTAGTTAAAAAAGTTAGTGAGGTACCTGTCTACGTAAAATTATCTCCTAATGTAACTGATATTGTTTCTATTGCAAAAGCTGTGGAAGAAAATGGAGCAGATGGGTTATCCATGATTAATACTTTACTTGGTATGAGATTGGATTTGCAGACTGGAAAGCCTATTTTAGCGAATGGTACAGGGGGGTTATCAGGTCCTGCTATAAAGCCGGTTGCTATTCGTATGATTCATGCGGTAAGCCAAGTTGTGAATATCCCGATTATTGGAATGGGAGGGGTAACCACTGCAGAAGATGTGCTGGAATTCTTGTTAGCGGGTGCGTCAGCTGTTGCAGTAGGTACCGCTAATTTTACAGATCCACTTACTTGTCCAAGAATTATAGAACAATTACCAGAAGTTTTACGCCAATATGGCTATGAATCTGTTCAAAGCAGTATAGGAAGGAGCCATTCTAATGCAGAGGTCTCAAATATTTCTCGCGCTTGATTTTCCTAGTGGAAAAGAGACGCTAGAATTTTTGGAGAAAAATGAACTTTCGTCTGTTCCAGTGAAGATTGGAATGGAACTTTTCTATCAAGAAGGTCCTTCTATCATTGAAACTTTATTAAAAAAGGACCACCTTATTTTTTTAGATTTAAAGTTACATGATATTCCGAATACAGTACAACGTGCTATGCAACGATTAGCTTCATTAGGGGTCAGCATGGTCAATGTTCATGCAGCTGGTGGTCAGAAAATGATGGAGGCAGCAAAAGAGGGGCTTATTAAAGGAACTCCTCACGGTAAGAATCTCCCATTGCTAATTGGGGTCACTCAGCTTACATCTACAACAGAAGATATTTTGAAGAAGGATCTATTAATCAATGCCAGTTTGCAAGAAACTGTGCAGCATTATGCTTCTATATCTAGTCAGGCAGGGGCGGATGGTGTCGTGTGTAGTGTCCATGAAATTCCTTTAATAAAAGAAAGATGCGGGGATGATTTTCTTTGTGTAACTCCTGGAATCAGACTCTCGAATGGAGAACATCATGACCAGGCTAGAGTTGCCACGCCATTCTATGCAAGAGAAATGAAGTCTGATTTTATAGTGGTTGGACGTGTTGTTACACAATCCGAACAACCAAAGGAAGTTTATCAACATATAAAGGAGCAATGGGATTATGAAAACCACTAGAATGATAGCACGAGCTTTGCTTGAGATTGGCGCTGTGCAGGTGAATCCATCTGAACCTTTTGTTTGGTCTTCGGGGATGCTGTCACCTATCTATTGTGACAATAGAAAAACTATGGGACATCCAGAATTAAGAAAAAAGATTGCAGACAGTTTTGTTCAAACAGTCGAAGAAAAATTTCCACAAGTAGAATTAATTGCTGGTACATCAACGGCTGGAATTCCACATGCTGCTTGGGTAAGTGACCAATTAGATTTGCCTATGTGTTATGTAAGAGATAAAGCGAAAGGGCATGGGCGCAAAAATCAAATTGAAGGTGTTTATCACGAAGGTCAGAAAGTTGTTGTTATTGAAGATTTGATTTCAACAGGTAAAAGTTCTATTAACGTGGTAAAGGCCCTTCAAGAAGCGGGTTGTGAAGTCCTTGGAGTAGTAGCTATTTTCACTTATGGACTGCCAGCCGCTAGGGAAAGTTTTGCTGAACATCAGTTACCATATGAGACATTAACCAATTTCCATACACTACTTGAAATACTTGAGTCGGACAATGTGTTAACCCAGGAACAGATAGAACAAATTCAAAAATGGATTCAAAACCCGAAAGAATATCAAAGAGTGAGTCAGTGAAAGAGGCTAGGCTTGTGCCCTATCCCCTTTTTTATATAAAATATTTAGGTGAGCTATGAAGGATAAAACAATTAAGAGGTTGGGAGATTTGTTCTTCAAGAAGCTAAAGAGAAAGGAATTTTTAAATGACACTTTTCACTACAAAGGTTATACGTATCCTTCAAAATATACCCCAAGGAAAAGTCATGACTTATGGTCAGGATGCACGGTTTGCTGGAAATCTACGAGGGCAAGGCAAGTGGTAAGGATTCTTCATTCCATGAGTAGAAAATATAATCTCCCTTGGCATCGTGTAGTTAATTCCAAGGCAGAGGTTTCAACTCAGGATGATGAAGGTTATCAAGAACAAGTTCTTACCTAGAAAACGGAAGGAGTCCAAGTTGATTCTAAAGGTAAAATGCACTTGGAAAAATATCAATGGGAACCAGATCTATACTTGTTTGAAAACCATAGTTGATCCACACATAAATAACTTGAACACTAAATGAATGGAGTGAGAATAGAAATTACTAAAGGTGCGCAAAAGTGTATCAAATTGCTCTTTAAGGACGTAACTTGAGCATATGGCAAAAAAACTTAAGCATATCATTCAAAAAGCTGAGCATTAAAACAAGAATTTTGAGCATAGACCCTACTAAAGCTGCACATAAAAGGCTCAAATCTCGCATAAAGATCAAGTTTTGAGCCTAAAACCTAATTATTAAGCATAGAAAAGGGAGCAAAAACACAAAAGTCCCAAAGACCAATAACTCTTATCCCAAAAGAATCCTACCCTTTTAACTTCTGAACCACTTCTTCTTCCGGTGTAACATACAAGGTTTTCTGATTATCATAGATTACGTAACCTGGTTTGGCACCATTAGGTTTTTTTACATGACGAATTTGCGTATAATCCACAGGAACTGTACTTGATAACTTAGATTTACTGAAATAAGCAGCAAGAATTGCAGCTTCATAAAGGGTCTCCTCAGAAGGGGATGGGTCCTGAATGACAACATGTGATCCGGGAATATCCTTTGTATGAAGCCAGATATGATTTCTTGAGGCGAGTTTCATAGTTAAGTATTCATTTTGTTTATTGTTCTTACCCACCAAAATCGTGGTCCCATCAGCAGCTTTATATACTTCTGGCTCAGGCTTTGTTAGCTTCTTTTTTGTTTTTTGATGAGATTTCTTTAAGTATCCTTCTTCTCGTAATTCTTCTCGAATTTCTTCAATGTCGTCTTCCTTTGCACTTGCAATTTGTTGAAGGATTTGCTCCAAATAATCCATCTCTAGCCGTGCCTTTTTAATTTCTTCTTCGACCATTGTTTTTGATTTCTTTAACTTTTGATAGGTTTGAAAATATTTTTGAGCATTTTCAGAGGGAGTCCGATTTGGATCCAAATCGATTTCTATCTCCTTTTGTTCAGGGTCATAGTAATCAACCACAAGTACTCTAGTATCTCCTGGCTTTACCAAATGCAAATGAGCAGTTAGTAATTCACCCATTCTTTGATACATTTGGGTTTTTTCCGCTTTTTTTAGAGTTTCATAATGCTTTTCTATTTTTCGTTTATTTTTTTCCCACTCATTTTTTAAAAGCCGGGTTAAATCACCAGAAATTTGTTTTACACGATCACGCTCCGCTTTTCCTGCAAAAAATTGATCGAGCATTTCTGATATGGAAGAAAATTCTGCAGTTTCTCCTTGATGATTCGTTATAGGCAGGACGTGAAAATCTTCTTTGGTACCCAATAAGGTCACGGGTTTATATTCTTTATTTTTTACTTGTTCCATTAAGGTTTCGAATATGTGTGCAAAGGTTTCTTTATGAGCAAATTTAGCTCGAAACACAATTTCCCTAGCCAATAATGGAGAAAAACCAAGAAACATGGATACAATCTGTTTATCTAATTTTCCAGAGTTCCAGTCCAATTTACTTGTGAACTCCTCACCAGAAATGGACAAAGGATTTATTTTTCCTTGGCTAGGAGGGTATACGTATGCTTGTCCAGGCATGATGGTACGAAAAGAGTTTTGAGAAGGAGGTAGATGTTTCACCGAATCCAAAATCATCTCACGATTTGGATCAATAAGTAAAATATTACTATGTTTTCCCATGATCTCAATGACCAATTTTTTTTCGGAGACATCGCCAATTTCGTTTTTCCCGGTAAAGGTAATTTCGACAATTCGTTCCGTTTCTATTTGTTCAATTCTCTCAATAATAGCACCTACTAGATGCTTTCTTAATAACATGCAAAGCATAGGTGCTTCTTTAGGATTTTGGTATTTTTCCTCTGTTATATGAATCCGGGAATACATAGGGTGTGCCGAAATAAGTAATTGCTGGTTTTTCCCTTGTGCTCTAACTTGAAAAATCAACTCTAAAGGAGTAGGTTGATAAATTTTCATGACTCTTCCATTTTGAAGTTTATCTTTTAATTCATCAGTAACAGCATGTGTCACAATTCCGTCAAAAGCCATATTCTTTCACCTTCCAATCGTATCAAGTATAGCAAAAAAGGGTATAAAAGTCGTGAGAGGTCTCTAATAATTTACTTTTTAGTTCCTTTCTTATTCTGTTTTTTGGTATGATAGGTTACAGGTTATAAGTAGGGAAGAAACGGATGTGATCTAAATGGTTGTAAGTATGACTGGATATGGAAGAACTGAAGTCATGCTCGATAACATACAAATCACAATAGAAGTGAAGACTGTTAATCATCGTTTTTTAGATGTATCCATAAAAATGCCTCGCTTTTTAATGTTTTTGGAAGATCGAATGAAGAAAAAGATTCAAACCTTTTTAAAGCGCGGCAGAGTGGATGTATTTATAACACTAGAAGGAGAAGGAACGGTTGATCGTAAACTCCAGGTGGATTGGGGATTAATGGATCAATATATACAAGCTCTTGAAAAAGCTTCCACTCGGTATCAACTTGAAAAAAAAGTTTCTTTGTCAACATTACTTCAAATTGATGGAGTATTCAATGTTCAAGAACAAGAGCAAGGGCAGGATGAAATGCAGCAAAAAATTCTAGAAGCTCTTGAACAGTCTTTACATCAACTGCAGGATATGAGAATCAAAGAAGGATTAAACCTTAAAAATGATGTGATTGGGCGTCTAAAACAAATAAAAGCATTGGGTGAAAAAATTGAACAAAGACGTGACCTTGTCATAGAGCAATATAGAACAAGGATTTTAGAAAGAATAAGGGATTTCATACAGGAAGAACTAAAGGATGATTCAAGAATTTATCAAGAAGTTGCTCTCTTAGCTGAAAAAGGAGATATTACTGAAGAGATTACAAGGCTATTTAGCCATATACAGCAATTTGAAAATACACTCGATGCAAAAGATGCAATAGGAAGAAAATTAGATTTTATTGTACAAGAAATGCACCGAGAAGTGAATACTATAGGTTCTAAGTCCAGCGATGTGGAGATCAGTCAACTTGTAGTAGGATTAAAAAGTGAAGTAGAAAAAGTGAAAGAACAAGTGCAGAATATTGAATAATTTGTGTTAAATGATAGTTGCTTTTATAATTTAAGGATAATTAATCTAAAGAGAGAGTTATGGTTCATAGGTTGAGGAGGATCTTGCATGAGTATAAAGTTAATTAACATTGGATTTGGGAATGTTGTTTCTGCGAATCGAATCATATCAATCGTTTCTCCAGAGTCAGCTCCTATTAAAAGAATTATTACGGTAGCTCGGGAAAATAATAAACTTGTAGATGCGACCTATGGGCGTAGAACGAGAGCTGTCATTATTACAGACAGTGATCATGTTGTATTGTCTGCAGTTCAACCAGAAACTGTTGGACAACGTGTCTTAAGTCATGATGATATTCCTGAAGAAGGGTAGGATTATATACAGTGAATGAAGAAAAAGGAATCCTTTTTGTCCTTTCTGGACCATCTGGTGTTGGGAAAGGAACAGTGAGGAAAGCATTGTTTGAGCAATCCAACAATCTCCACTATTCCATTTCTATGACAACTAGACAACCAAGACAAGGAGAACAAGATGGAATAGACTACTTCTATAAAAGCAAAGAAGAATTTGAACAATTGATTAGAGATGGAAAAATGTTAGAGTGGGCAGAATTTGTAGGAAATTATTATGGTACTCCAAAAGACTATGTCCAAAAAACATTAGATGAAGGGAAAGATGTTTTTCTTGAAATTGAAGTGAATGGTGCACTTCAAGTGAGAAAAAATTTTAAAGAGGGAGTTTTTATTTTCCTTATTCCTCCTAGTCTGGAAGAATTAAAAAACCGTATTATTAGCAGAGGAACAGAGACCGATGAAATTGTTCAAAATCGTTTAAATGAGGCAAAACGAGAAATTAAAATGATGGATGCGTATGATTATGTAGTTATTAATGATAAAATAGATCATGCAGTTGAAATGGTTAAAGCGATTGTTAAAAGTGAACATTGTAAACGTGAACGGATTGCACAATCATATAAAAAAGTATTGGAGTGTGAATAATTTATGATGTTAGAACCTTCTATTGATTCATTACTTGAGAAAATCCATTCAAAATATACTCTTGTGACGTTGTCAGCTAAACGCGCACGTGAAATGCAGGAAAATGGTGATTTACTAATTAGTAATCCAAAATCCCATAAATTTGTAGGTAAGGCTTTGGAAGAAATTTACCAAGATAAATTAAAGTATACATCAGATGTACAGGAGTAGTTAGTAATATTTTTTCAATAAAGTAATCTGTATTTCCGCCTAAGAGGCTCGCCAATTTGGCGAGCTTTTCTCATTTAAACCTCACATATTGCTTTCTTGAATACGTGTATAATAAGGGGAGATATAGGAGTTCGAAAATATAGCTAAGGGGAGTAGGACATGCTAACTGGAAAAAAAATTATCCTAGGTGTATCTGGAGGAATTGCTGTCTATAAGGCATGTACATTAACAAGCCGTTTAGTTCAAAGAGGGGCTCAAGTTAAAGTGGTGATGACTGAATCGGCGCAAGAGTTTGTTACACCACTTACTTTTCAAGCTTTATCAAGGCAACCTGTTTTTGTTGATACTTTTGATGAAAAAGACCCATCCAAAATTGCTCATATTGATATAGCCGATTGGGCTGATTTGGTGTTATTAGCACCAGCCACTGCAAATGTGATAGGAAAGCTAGCCAACGGGATTGCCGATGATATGTTAAGTACTGTTATGTTAGCCACACAGGCTCCTGTTTATATAGCACCTGCGATGAATGTCCATATGTATGATCATCCAGCTGTAAAGAAAAATATGAAGACCCTAGAAGAATATGGTTATTCTTTCATTGAGCCCGGCGAAGGTTATTTAGCATGTGGATATGTAGGAAAAGGGAGGTTAGAAGAGCCCGAAACTATTATAGATGTGCTGGAGCAACAACTCCGTTCAGAAGCTACTCTAAAAGGAAAAAAAGTTTTGATAACCGCTGGTCCTACTCAAGAAAGTTTAGACCCTGTCCGTTATTTCACGAATCATTCTTCTGGGAAAATGGGGTATGCTCTTGCGGAGGAAGCTTATAAAGCTGGAGCAAATGTAACGCTTATAACAGGTCCGACAAGCTTACAATGTCCTAACAATGTAAAATGCATTTCAGTGATTACTGCACAGGACATGCTTAAGCAAGTTCTTGAACATTATGATTCCAGCGATATTGTAATCAAGTCAGCAGCTGTTGCAGATTATAGACCAAAAATAATTGAGGATGAAAAAATAAAAAAGAAATCAGATTATTTATCTATTGAGTTAGAGAGAACGACAGATATACTGGCAACTCTTGGACAAAAAAAGAAAGATCAGTATTTAGTTGGATTTGCTGCAGAAACACAAAAGGCAGTTGAATATGGAAGAGACAAGCTTGATCGTAAAAATTTGGATGCTATTGCGATCAACAATGTAAAAGATGAGGGTGCTGGTTTTGGTAAGGATACCAATGTCATTACTTTTATCACAAAAAGCGGAAAACAAATAGAGATGGAAAAGGCATCCAAAAACGTTATAGCCAAAAAAATGATCGAATTGATTGTTCAAGACTTTGAGGAAGTGAGATTTTGAAAGTTGCAAAAGTAATTGTGGATGTCCCAGTCGATCAAACAGATAGGACGTTTGATTATTTTGTACCCGAAAAGTTAAATGGCATTGTTAGCCCGGGTGTTCGAGTAGTTGTACCCTTTGCAGGAAGAAGGCTTCTAGGTTTTGTGATAGAAATCACTGACCATTCGGACTTTGATCGACTAAAACATGTCGAAGAAGTATTAGATTTTATTCCAGTATTAACTGAAGAGCTTTTGTCCCTTGGTAAATGGCTATCTGAAAAAACGTTATGCTTTCAAATATCAGCTTATCAAGCGATGCTTCCGAAAGTGTTTAAAGCAAAATATGAAAAAGAATTTTGGTTGGCCGCTGATTTTGAACAGTTACCAGAGGAATTAAAACCTCTATTTCTTCATCGAGAGGTCATAACCATGAAAGATGTTGATGAGGCAAAAGTTTCTTATTCCTTGCTTCAAAGGTGTATCCAAAAGGGATTAATCGATGTGAAACACAATGTCTATCGAAAAGAAACGAAAAAGCATATTACGGTTCTCTCTCTAGCAAAAGAACAAGACGTTATTTTAGAAGAAATAGAAAGCCTTCCTTCTCAAGCTAGTAAGCAAAAAAAGATTTTATCATGGTTTTTGCAACAAAAGGAGAGGGTTTCCTATCAAGAGGTCCAAAATGCAAACCATACAACAAGATCAACCATCAAATCATTAGTAGAAAAAGGTTTATTGAAGGAAAAAAAAGAGGAAATTTACCGAGATCCCTATGAAGGTAGAGAGTTCGAACAAACTCAACCTTTTGTTTTAACACAGGAACAGGAAACGGTGATTATTCCCATAAAACAAGCCATTCAAGAAAATCAAAGTGAAACCTTCCTGCTACATGGAGTAACAGGATCAGGAAAAACGGAGGTTTATTTGCAGTCTATCCAAATGGTGATCGACAAAGGAAAAGAAGCAATTGTTCTCGTTCCAGAAATTGCTTTAACTCCGTTAATGGTAGAAAGATTTAAAGGTAGATTTGGTCCTTATGTTGCGGTTTTACATAGTGCTCTCTCTGATGGAGAAAAATATGATGAATGGAGAAAAATTCAGAAAAAAGAAGTGAAGGTAGTGGTTGGGGCGCGATCAGCCATTTTTGCTCCATTTGATAATATTGGTCTCATCATTTTAGACGAAGAACATGAGGGGACCTATAAGCAAGAAGATCATCCCCGTTATCATGCTAGGGATGTAGCTATCGAAAGAGCCTCTTATCACAAATGTCCAGTTGTACTAGGAAGTGCAACTCCGTTAATGGAATCGTATGCTAGAGCTAAAAAAGGTGTCTATCGCTTACTTACATTATCTAAACGTATGAATGATCAACAAATGCCGGCAGTAGAAATTATTGATATGAGAGATGAGCTTCACCAGGGGAATCGGACCATGTTTTCTCGCTCTCTTATGGAAAAAATGAAGGATCGTATTCAAAAGAGAGAACAAATTGTCTTGTTTTTAAACCGAAGAGGGTATTCCACCTTCGTAATGTGTAGAGATTGTGGTCATACATTAGAATGCCCTCATTGTGACATTTCTCTAACCTTTCATCGGGAAAACTCACAATTGAAATGTCATTATTGTGGTTATGAAGAGCGAATGCCACAAAAATGTCCCTCATGCCAAGAAGAGCAAATTCGTTTTTTTGGTACTGGTACGGAGAAAGTCGAAGAGGCACTTTATCAACAGTTACCACATGCTCGTGTCATCCGTATGGATGTTGATACAACTAGAAGAAAAGGAGCTCACGAGAAGTTGCTCACAAAGTTCGGAAATGAGGAAGCAGATATATTACTAGGAACCCAAATGATCGCTAAAGGTTTAGATTTTAAAAAAGTTACTTTAGTAGGAGTTCTAGCTGCAGATTTGTCCCTTCATCTTCCGGATTTTAGAGCCTCGGAGAAAACTTTTCAACTTCTTACTCAAGTGTCTGGAAGGGCCGGGAGACACGACCTTCCTGGAGAAGTCATCATTCAATCTTATAATCCAGAACATTATAGTATAGAATTGGCAAGTCAACATGATTATTTGTCTTACTTTCTAAAAGAAATGCAAGTACGAAAATTGGTGGAATATCCTCCTTACTATTTCTTGGCCTTAATCACGGTATCTCACAAGAATCAAATATATGCTCAAAGAAAAACGGAGGAAATCGTTCTTTTACTTCAAAAGCATTTATCGGACACTACTAAAATCTTAGGACCTACCCCTTCCCCCTTATCACGGGTGAAGGATAGATATCGTTTTCAATGCATGATAAAATACAAAAATGAGCCCAATTTAGAGGGAAAAATGAGAAAAGTGATTCAACGTTTTGAAGAGGAAATGAGAAAAAAGGATTTAATCATAACCGTTGATTTACAACCTTATCAAATGATGTAGATCTTAAGGAGGTCAATCATGAAAGTTATCTTTATGGGGACTCCAGATTTTTCTGTACCAATACTTCAACGTTTGCTTGCTGATGGGTATAATGTCTGTGCAGTTGTAACACAGCCTGATCGACCAAAGGGAAGAAAAAAGATTTTAACCCCACCACCTGTGAAAGTAGAAGCGGAGAAAAATGGGATACCAGTCCTACAACCGGAAAAAATAAGAAATAATTATAAAGAAATTTTGGATTATAAACCAGACTTAATAGTAACGGCTGCCTTTGGACAAATTTTGCCTGAAGAAATACTGAAGGCACCAACCTATGGATGCATCAATGTCCATGCATCATTCCTGCCAGAACTTAGGGGAGGCGCTCCCATACACTATGCGATCCTGCAAGGGAAAAAAGAAACGGGCGTCTCTATCATGTATATGGTAAAGGAATTAGACGCAGGAGATATATTATCACAAGTTAAGGTCTCTATTGAGGAGGAAGATCATGTAGGATCTTTACATGACAAATTATCCATTGCTGGAGCAGACCTTTTATCTGAGACGATTCCCAACCTGATTTCAGGTCATATAACCCCTGTTCCACAAGAGGATGAAAAAGCAACCTTTGCCTATAACATAAAACGAGACCAAGAAAAAATCGATTGGAAACAAACCAACGAAGAAGTGTATAACCACATCCGTGGGCTTCATCCATGGCCAGTAGCCTTTACCATTTTAGATGGTTCCGTTTTGAAAGTTTGGTGGGGACAAAAGGTAAATGGCCCCTTCCAAGGGAAACCTGGTGAAATTGTAGATGTACTAGATGAGGGGCTTATTGTTCAAACAGGTGACCAAAAGGGAATATTAATCACCGAATTACAACCATCTGGAAAAAAAAGAATGGAAGCTGGAGAGTTTTTAAGGGGAGCGGGGCAATTTATACGAAAAGGTATGAGACTAGGTGATTCGACATGACTTCTCCCAACGTTCGTGAATTAGCTTTAGATATCTTGGTGCGTGTAGCTACTCAATCAGGATATAGCCATCTATTAATTGACCAGACATTGAAGAAAAATAGAATGGACTCCCGAGACAAGGGTCTACTTACGGAAATCGTTAATGGAACAATACAGAGGAGAAATACTTTAGATTATTATTTACAACCATTTCTACAGAAAAATAAAAAATTAGAGCCATGGGTTCAATGGTTGCTCTATATGTCTATCTACCAAATGATTTACCTAGATCGTGTTCCTCAACATGCTATAGTTCATGAGGCGGTTACCATTGCAAAGAAAAAGGGGCATAAAGGGATTGCTTCTTTAGTAAACGGGATCTTGAGAAATGCACAACGGAAAGGTTTTCCATCCCTTGAACAAATGACAGACCCAATGGAACGCTTATCTATTGAAACAAGTCATCCCCTTTGGCTAATTCAAAGGTGGATCGAACAATACGGGTTTGAAATAGTCAAAGAGATGTGTTTTGAGAATTTGGGAAGGCCTTCGCTTTCTCTTCGAGTTCAAACCTTACGCATGAATCGAGAGAAAGTGATTGAAAAATTAAAGAACGATGGAATTGAAGCTAAAGCAAGCGAACTTTCTCCTTATGGAATAAGAGTGGAAGATGGAAGTGTCCTACACCATCCTTTGTTCACAGAAGGGTATCTGTTAGTGCAGGATGAGAGTTCAATGTTAGTTGCTCCTTTTCTAAGGCCTATAAAAGGAGAGACTGTTGTTGATGCATGTGCAGCTCCAGGGGGGAAAGCCACTCATATTGCTGAACAAATGCAGGATGAGGGTGTTATATATGCCTATGATCTTCATCAATCAAAAGTAAAGAAAATTGAGCAAAATGCTAAAACGCTTCAATTATCCATCATAAGGGCAAAACAATCAGATAGTAGACAATTAAAAGATCATCACCAACCTGAGTCTATTGATCGTCTCTTGCTGGATGCTCCCTGTTCCGGCCTAGGTGTTATAAAAGGAAAACCAGAAATTAAATATCAAAAAAGTGAAGAAGATATAAGACAGCTTTCAAAAGTGCAGCTTGAGTTATTGGAAGCAGTTGCTCCATTAGTAAAAGTAGGGGGGACTCTACTGTACAGTACATGTACAGTAGACCGACAAGAAAATGAAGGAACTGTCTCTAGATTTTTAGAACAACACTCTGAGTACATAGTAGATCCCAACTGGATTAAAGAAATCCCTTCACTATTGAAGAAAGGGAAAGGCTTATCTGAATCTGGTCTGCAAATTTTCCCGCAGGATTTTCATTCCGATGGATTTTTTATGGTCGTATTGATAAAGATTAATTCTTCCAAGTAACTAAAAAAACAGGATTTTTGTCTACTTTTGGCAAATAAGAAAGTATAAAACTTTTCATTTGGACTAATATGACATTTTTTGAAAAACGAATGCTGTATTTTCTCATCGTTATTAGATGACAAAAGGAAGAACGAAGAGGAGAAGAGGTGACAGGATGAAAGGCTACTTTTTAACCGATCAAGGTCAAGTGCGGACGCATAATGAAGATGCTGGTGGTGTTTATATAAATTCAAATGAGCAGTTGCTTGTAGTAGTGGCTGATGGTATGGGTGGGCATCTTGCGGGTGACGTTGCAAGTCATATGGCTACTTCCTTATTACAATCCAGCTGGGATGAAGCACCATTGATTAATGGTTCAGAGCTGGCAGAGCAATGGCTACGTGAACGGCTTATAGAGATCAATCAAAAAGTGTATCAACATTCATTAGAAAATGACAGTTGTAAAGGTATGGGAACAACAGTAGTTGCCGCTATTTGTACGAAAGATTATTTTACTGTAGCTCATATTGGAGACAGTCGTTGCTACTTAAATAATTCTTATGGTTTTAAACAAATAACAGAGGACCATTCTTTAGTTAATGAGTTGGTTCGTTCTGGACAAATTACTAAGGAAGATGCTGAACATCATCCTAGAAAAAATGTTTTATTAAAAGCATTAGGGACAGAAGAGGAAATAAGAATTGATATTAAAACACTGTCATGGGATCCAAATGATAGGTTGCTTTTATGCTCTGACGGATTAACGAACAAAATAAGTGATGAAGAATTAGTTGAATTTGTAACCTCTCAGGATATAAAACAAGCTGCTGAGAATTTAGTTCAGTTGGCAAACGATAGAGGTGGCGAGGATAATATTTCTCTTGCACTCATTCACTATGATCACCCAAAGGAAGAAGGTGATTCATAATGCTCGAAGGAAGGCGACTAAGTGATAGGTATCAAATCCGCGAGGCAATCGGTGGCGGAGGGATGGCTAATGTCTATTTAGCTCGAGATTTAATCTTAGATAGAGATGTAGCTATTAAAGTTCTTAGGCTAGAATATTCCAATGACGAGGAATTTATTAATCGCTTTCGTCGGGAAGCCCAGTCTGCTATAAGTCTTTCTCATCCTAACATCGTAAATATTTTTGATGTTGGAGAAGAAGATGATATCTACTATATCGTTATGGAATATGTTCCGGGGATGACCTTAAAGAAATATATCCAAAAATATGGGCCACTAGAAGTGGAAGAATCTTTGGATATCATGCAGCAGATCATCTCGGCTATTACTCATGCTCATGCAAATCATATTGTTCATCGAGATCTAAAGCCACAAAATATTCTAATTGACCATTCAAATCATGTAAAAGTGACAGACTTTGGTATTGCGATGGCACTTAGTGCGACTACCATTACACACACAAATTCTGTTCTTGGTTCTGTTCATTATTTATCACCAGAGCAAGCACGTGGAGGAATGGCGACAAAAAAATCAGATATTTATTCTTTAGGAATTGTTTTGTTTGAATTACTTAGTGGTCGATTGCCTTTTTCTGGTCAATCAGCCGTATCGATTGCTTTAAAACATTTACAAAGTGAAACTCCTTCATTAAGAAGATGGAATCCGGACATCCCTCAAAGTGTGGAAAATGTAGTGTTAAAAGCAACAGCTAAAGATCCTTTCCATCGATATGACAGTATTCAGGAAATGGGAGAGGATTTAGCAACTGCTTTAGATGAGTCTAGGAGAAATGAACAGAAATTTTTCATTCCAGATGATGGAGATGAAGTAACGAAGGCTATTCCAATCATTACGAATGATACCTTCAGAGAAAAGGATCACACGAAGGATACGATTGTACATAAAGGACAAACTAGTTCAAAATCCGATAAATCCGGGAAGAGAAAGGCAACCATATGGATTGCTTCTATCTTTGGTGTTCTATTTCTAGCAGCATTGACAGCCATTTTTATTTTACCTGATTTGTTAAAGACTGAAGAAGTTCAAATTCCTGATGTAGTTGGAGAAGACTATGAGGACGTGCTAAATGAGTTAACGGAATTGGGGCTTAAAGTGAATCAAGAAACGGAAAACTCCGAGGATATAGAGGAAGGTAAGGTAATTCGTACAATTCCTAAAACAGGGTCTACCGTAAAAAAAGGAGCAGAAATCACTGTTTACTCAAGTTTAGGAGAAGAAAAAGTTGAATTTAAGGATTATATTGGAGAAGATTATGATCAAGTTAAAGCTATATTAGAACGGGATGGTTGGACTGTAAACAAGGAAGACCAATACTCTGATGATCCAGTAGGAGTAATATTAGAGCAAGAACCTGCAGCAGGGGAAGAGGTCGTGCCTGGAGAAACCGAAGTGAAATTTATTGTTAGTCTAGGGCCAGATAAAATTAAAGTTCCCAATTTGATTGGAATGACTGAGGAAGAAGTCCTTCAATCCATTGGAGATAATTTCACCGTCGATATGAAATATGATTACTCGGATACTATAGAAGAAGGTAAAGTAATTTCTCAAGATCCAACAGCTTTAGTAGAGAAAGAAAAAGGTTCTATAATTGCCGTAATCTTTTCGCAGGGACTTGAAGATTTACCACCACAGAATGTAGAAGTTCCAATATTCATTAATATGGATGAGGAAAAAGGGGCTCAACAAGTAATGATATATATCCAAGATATGAATCGTGACATAACACAGGTAGCTGATGAATTTGTGATTATGGAAGACACGGATTATACAATAACCTTATTAATTGCTCCTGATTCAGAAGCGGAATACAAAGTGATGCTTGACGGGGAAATATATTATCAAGAAACAGTGCCATACGAAAAGGGTGATCAACCGTAATGCCTACTGGAAAAATAATCAAAGCGTTAAGCGGTTTTTATTACGTGAAGTCAGGGAATCAAATCTTTCAATGTAGAGGAAGAGGGGTTTTTCGGAAACGAAAAATTACTCCTCTTGTTGGAGATGAAATTGAATTTGAAGAAAGCAACCCTAATGAAGGGTATATCCTTGATATAAAACAGCGTAAAAATGAGCTGAAACGTCCACCAGTAGCGAATGTGGATCAGGCCATTATTGTTGTTTCCGCAGCAGAACCTGATTTTCACCCTTTTTTACTTGATCGATTTCTTGTTCTTGTAGAATCTAAACATATTGAACCAGCCATTTGTGTAACTAAAATGGACCTTGTCAAAGAAAAACAGGAAGAGTTAGTAGCGAGTTATATAGAGGATTACAAGAATTTGGGATACGAAGTAGTGGCTGGTTCTTCAAAGAATGAAGGAGGAATTCACGAGGTTCTTCCCTTGTTCCAAGATAAGACTTCAGTAATTGCAGGACAATCGGGTGTTGGTAAATCTTCTCTTCTAAATGCGATTCACCCAGACCTTAATATTGAGACGAACGATATATCTCATAGTTTAGGAAGAGGGAAGCATACAACACGTCATATCGAGTTAATCGAAATGAATGGTGGATTGGTGGCAGATACACCTGGATTTAGCTCACTGGACCTGACTGAGATAGAACTTGAAGAGTTATCTTCCTGTTTCCCTGAAATGGTAAAAAGGCAAAATAGCTGTAAATTCAGAGGGTGCCTTCATTTGAATGAGCCAAGATGTGCAGTAAAAGAAGCTGTTGATACAAATCAAATCCCATCCTATCGTTATGATAGCTATCTCCAAATTGCAGAGGAAATAAAAAATAGAAAGCCGAGGTACTAATTTATGGTTAAAATTGCACCATCCATTTTGTCGGCCGATTTTGCCCGCTTAGGTGATGAGATTAACGATGTTGAACAAGGCAGTGCTGATTATATACATGTTGATGCGATGGACGGACACTTTGTTCCGAACATAACCATTGGTCCACTAGTTGTGGAGGCAATTAAGCCCATTACAACTTTACCTTTAGATGTTCATCTTATGATAGAGAATCCAGATCAATATATTCCTGATTTTGCAAAAGCTGGAGCCTCTATCATTTCCGTTCACCAAGAGGCATGCATCCATCTACACAGAACTATACAACTTATTAAACAGTTGGATATAAAGGCTGGTGTTGTTATTAATCCAGCAACACCTGTTGATCTTCTTTTTCCTATATTGGAAGAAGTTGACTTAGTCCTTATTATGTCTGTAAATCCTGGTTTTGGAGGTCAGAGCTTTATTCCATCCTCCTTATCCAAAATTAAAAAATTAAAAGAGTGGAAACAAGAATACTCTTTTTCCTATGAAATCGAAGTAGATGGGGGAGTAAATCCTCAAACTGCGAGGCAATGTGTAGAAGCAGGTGCTGACGTTCTCGTTGCTGGAAGTTCTATTTTTAATATGAAAAATAGAAAAGAAGCAATCCAAGCCATCCGGAACGCATAAGCATGAAGTTTCACTTTATGTGCCGATAAGTCTAATGTCATAAGATGATTCCTCAGAGTAAAGGAATCCTCTTTATCATTTTTTTGATAAAGACTAATCTTTTTTTTAGTCTATAATTGGAACGTTTTTTCTAGAAAATATTCATGATCTACGAGGTGGGTTCGTATAATGTACAGAGTTGCTATTGTGGGCGGGGCACCTAAGGATAATATTCCCTCACTAAAAAAATTTGAAAAGAATGTAGATTACTGGATTGGGGCAGATGGTGGAGCAGTAACTATTACACAACAGAATGTGCCGTTAGACTTGGCCATTGGTGATTTTGATTCTGTTTCACAGGTGGAAAAGAATTACATAGAAGAGAATGCTAAAGATTTAAAATCTTATCCTAAAGAAAAAAATGAGACGGATTTAGAATTAGCGATTTATTATGCCTTAAGTAAAAAGCCTACAGAAGTCCTGCTTTTTGGAGTCACTGGTGGTCGTTTTGATCATACAATGATAAATGTACAAATGTTATATACCTTTGTTCAAAAAGGGATCCAAGCCTCTATCTATGACTCTCAAAACAAGATCACCTGCCATCTACCTGGAAAGTATGAAGTTTTTTATGAAGAAGAATATCCCATACTTTCCTTTCTACCATTGTCAGAAACAGTAATGAATCTATCACTGGAAGGGTTTTATTATCCATTGGAATCTGCGACTGTTCATTGGGGACTAAGTCGTACGATTTCAAATGAGCTTATTGAGGAAAAAGGTACTTTTTCATTCTCTAACGGCATATTATTACTTGTAAAGAGCCGAGATGCATAGGGAAGATCTTCTGAATCAAATGAGGGCTCCATCATTTAATGAGGCGTAATTGAATGTGAGGAGGGGGTAATCATGAAATTCTATACCATCAAACTGCCAAGGTTTCTAGGTGGTTTTGTTCGAGCAATCATCTCTACCTTTAAAAAGGATTAACGAACGATTAGAACTGTGAGCTACCACTCACTCTGGACGCCTCATTGGAGTAGACCTTCAGTGAGGTTTTATTTTTCCATGAAAAAAGCTACAATCATTTTTGAATTGTAGCTTTTCCATGTATAGTTTTTCGTTTTCATTATTCTATACTATGCGCGTTCGATCTTACCAGATTTCAACGCGCGTGCTGATACGTATACACGTTTTGGCTTACCATCAACCATGATACGCACTTTTTGAACGTTCGCTTTCCAATTACGTTTATTCGCATTCATCGCGTGGGAGCGCGCATTACCTGAACGAGTTTTACGTCCTGTGACGACACATTTACGGCTCATTAAAAATCCCTCCTACTGCCTTTTTCTATCATTAAATTTCTTAGCAAACACTTACTAAATTTATCACAACCTTGTGAAGAATGCAATCGTTCAGGAGAAATATATCAAGAAAAATCTCTTGACAGATGAAGGAAAAAAGTACATTGTAATAAGGGGTTTGGATACATACTGTAAGTGCCTGCTTTAAAAAAGACTTCCCTTATAGTAAAATTAGGTTATGCTTTCTAGAATAAAGGAGGATGTAAGATGTCCATTGAATTAAATACAAGCTATGGTCAAATAAAGATTTCCACTGATGTAATCGCTACAATTGCTGGTGGTGCCGCAGTTGAATGTTATGGAATTGTTGGAATGGCTTCTAAGAACCATGTAAAAGATGGGATCGCTGAAATTCTTCGTAAAGAGAATTACTCCAAGGGTGTCGTAGTACGTCAAGATGGAGATGAATTGCATATTGACATGTATATCATAGTCAGTTATGGGACGAAAATCTCGGAGGTTGCTCACAATGTACAATCTCAAGTGAAATATACATTAGATAAAACAGTCGGTTTATCAGTTAATTCTGTGAATATTTTTATACAGGGTGTTAGAGTATCTAACGAAACTTAATTGATGCTGTAGTAAGTGTAGTGAAGGAGGAAATCTTAGTGACGATTCGAACGTTAAATGGAACAACTTTTGCAGAAATGATCTTAGCTGGTGCAACACATTTGTCTAATCAATCGAAAATGATTGATGCACTGAATGTATTTCCCGTTCCAGATGGAGATACAGGAACGAATATGAATCTTTCAATGACTTCTGGAGCAAATGAAGTAAAAACAATAAGTGATGATCACGTAGGTAAAGTAGGTCAAGCACTTGCTAAAGGATTACTGATGGGCGCAAGGGGAAACTCTGGGGTTATTCTGTCACAGTTATTTAGAGGCTTTGCCAAGGTACTAGAGAATAAAGAAACCATAACAACAAAAGACTTTGCTAATGCCTTAGAAGGTGGAGTAACTACTGCATATAAAGCTGTTATGAAACCAGTGGAAGGTACAATTTTAACTGTTGCTAAAGATACAGCTAAACATGCAGTATCTGCGGCGAAAAAAGAAACCGACTTTATCCCATTTCTTGAATCAGTTTTAAAAGAATCAAAAGCTTCTTTGAAAAGAACTCCAGACTTACTACCAGTGCTCAAGGAAGTAGGAGTAGTTGATAGTGGTGGCCAAGGGTTAGTAACTATTTATGAAGGCTTCTTAGCATCCCTTAAGGGGGAGGACCTTCCGCAATCATCAGAAGCACAACCTGATATGGAAGATCTAGTGAATGCAGAACATCATAAAGTTTCACAAGACTTTATGAATACAGAAGACATAGAGTTTGGCTATTGCACTGAGTTTATGGTTAAGTTCGAGGATGAAAAGCTTGCAGAAAATCCATTTGATGAGCAAGTTTTCAGAAATCAGCTAAGTGAGCATGGAGATTCTTTGCTAGTTGTATCTGATGAAGAGGTTGTAAAAATTCATATTCATGCAGAACATCCAGGGGAAGTTATGAATTACGCTCAACAATTTGGAAGCTTGATCCGTATTAAGATCGACAATATGCGTGAACAACATGAATCTATCGTTGGGAAGAGGGACAAGAAAAAAGAAGTTACACCAAAAGAAAAAGCTGAATTAGGGATTGTAACTGTAGCTATGGGCGATGGAATAAAGCAGTTATTCTTAAGCCTTGGCGCAACGGTTGTGATTGAGGGCGGTCAAACGATGAACCCGAGTACTCAGGACATTTCAAATGCTATCAATGAGTGTAACGCAAAAAAAATCATTGTTCTTCCTAATAATAAAAATATAGTTATGGCGGCAGAGCAAGCGGCGAAATTAGCGGAAGAAAATGTCGTGGTTGTGCCTACAACCTCAGTTCCACAAGGAATGAGTGCTATTCTTTCTTTCCATCCAAATCAGTCGTTGGAGGAAAATACAGAGGCAATGAAAGAAGCGGCGTCTTCTGTAAAAACAGGACAAATCACATATGCTGTTCGTGATACTCAAATCGATGGAATTACCATTGAAAAAGATCATTTCATGGGGCTAGTCGATGGAAAAATTAAGGTTTCAAAACCTAATATTATTGAAGCAACTCACTCATTGTTACAAGAAATGATCGATGAAGATGAGGATGAAATTTTAACAATCCTTCAAGGCCAAGACGCTTCAGATGAGGATGTAGAAGAAATTGAAGCTTTTATTGAAGAAAACTATGAGGATATTGAAATAGAGGTTCACAAAGGAAATCAACCAATCTATACGTTTATTTTTGCAGTAGAATAATACGACAAAAGTTAATTAATTTAAGAAAAAGTGAAATAAAAGATGATTCCTCAAAATTGTGGAATCATCTTTTTTGCTTTTTATTAAGTGCATGAAAAGAATGTATGAAGCGTATGCTCATTATTCTTTCTATAAGCTCAAACTATTTTGTTTATGCGCTATTTTCATCTTTTATGCTCGGAAACCGTAGGGGTTATGCTCAAAAATCAAGGTTTTAAGCGCGACATTTTCATTCCTATGCTCAACTTTTAATCCATAAGCTCAATATTCTCCGTTTAAGCTCAAAACTTCAATCTAATGCTCACACCCCTCACCACCCCTCAATACCATCAACCCCCACCTCCCAACCCCCATGAATAAGCCCCAAAAGGATAAGTTATTAAGTCCTGGTCTCTACTTATAGGGTGATTATGTTATAATGTATCCGTATTATTTAGTCATCGCAGATAAGAAAGGTGATGGTAAAATGAAATACCGTTCCGTTTTTGATATTATCGGTCCCGTCATGATTGGTCCTTCAAGCTCACATACAGCAGGTGCCGCCCGAATAGGTAGAGTGGCTAGGGACTTATTTAACCGGGAACCTAAATGGGCACATATTCATTTGTATGGTTCTTTTGCAAAAACCTATCGTGGTCATGGAACAGATGTTGCAATCATTGGGGGATTATTAGACTTTGATACTTTTGATCCAAGAATTTCCGAGTCTTTAGAGATTGCCAATCGTTTGGGAATGAATATTAAGTTCTTTGAAGAAGATGCCGTTACTGATCATCCTAATACTGCAAGGGTCACAATAGGAGATGATCAGGGAACACTGGAGATAGTAGGAATCTCTATAGGTGGAGGAAAAATTGAGATCACAGAATTAAATGGTTTTCCCTTACGTCTATCAGGAAACCATCCTGCTATCATAGTCATGCACAACGACCGTTATGGTGCAATTGCCTCCATAACTCAAATCTTAGCAAAACATGAAATTAATATTGGCCATATGGAAGTTTCACGAAAAGAAATTGGCAAGGAAGCTTTAATGGTTATAGAGGTTGATCAAAATATTGGAGAAGAGATTCTTCAAGAACTCCATAAAGCAGATCATATTTTACAAGTAGCTCGCATCGCAGAGTAATAACAACGAGGGGGATGGTGCAAACATGTTGTTTCGAAATGTTAAAGAATTAGTAGAATTAGCCGAAAAAGAAAATATACCGATTTCAGAAATTATGATTAGGCAAGAAATGAAGATTTCTGAAAGATCAAGAGAAGATTTAATGGAACAAATGGACCACAATTTACAAGTCATGGAGAAGGCTGTAGAGGACGGTTTACAAGGAGTAAGGTCTCATTCCGGTCTAACTGGGGGAGATGCTGTACTCATTCAGAACTATATGAAAAACCACGAACCACTATCAGGATATCTATTGCTTGATGCGGTGAGTAAAGCAGTAGCAACGAACGAAGTAAATGCTGCCATGGGAACCATTTGTGCCACACCAACCGCAGGGAGTGCTGGTTGTGTGCCTGGTACGCTATTTGCCGTTAAAAATAGACTGAATCCAACGAGAGAACAGATGATCAGATATTTGTTTACTTCAGGTGCATTTGGGTATGTAATAGCAAATAATGCGTCCATTTCTGGAGCAGCAGGGGGCTGTCAAGCTGAAGTTGGTTCTGCTGCTGGAATGGCTTCAGCTGCGATTGTGGAAATGGCAGGAGGAACACCTCAACAAAGTGCAGATGCAATGGCTATCACGTTAAAAAATATGCTTGGATTAGTATGTGACCCAGTGGCAGGCTTAGTAGAAGTCCCTTGTGTAAAAAGAAACGCTATGGGAGCATCAAATGCAATTGTTGCTGCAGACATGGCTTTAGCTGGAGTGACAAGTCGTATACCTTGTGATGAAGTAATTGATGCAATGTATAAAATTGGTCAAACGATGCCAGTTTCCCTACGAGAGACTGCATTAGGTGGTTTAGCTGCAACACCAACAGGAAAAGAACTAGAAGCTAAAATTTATGGTATCCCAAGAATGGGGGATTAAAGTGAACAAAACACCTGTTGAACAACTACCGGGTGTCGGTGAGAAAGTAAAAGAAAGTTTGCAAGGAATTGGTATTGAATCTGTAGAAGATTTGCTATATTACTTTCCTTTTCGCTATGAAACCTATGAAGTCAAATCATTATCAGAATTGCAACACGATGAAAGAGCAACCATAGAGGGAAAGGTGATTTATCCACCTTCCCTTGTTTTTTATGGTAGAAGAAAATCGAAACTAACATTAACCTTAGAGGTTGAAAATATGATTGTGAAAGCTGTTCTATTCAATCGTGCTTTTGCGAAAGATCAATTGCAACCAGGAGATTGGATTACTGTAACTGGAAAGTGGGACCAAAGGAAACTCCAAGTTACTGTCAGTCAATACCATAAAGGAAAAGCAAAGCACCTCCAACCTATTCAACCCGTTTATCCTTTAAGAGGTGATATTAAATTGCAGCGCTTGAAGAGGTGGATAAGCTCAGCTCTATCATTCAGCAATGGTTCCCTTGAGGAATATATTCCAAAACGGTATTTAAAACAATATAAATTACCTACCCTTTTTCAAGCACTACATACTATGCACTTTCCAGAAAATCATTTTGCTTTAAAACATGCGAGAAGAAGGTTTGTCTTTGAGGAGTTGTTCATTTTTCAATTAAAAATGCAATTACTTCGAAAAAAGAAAAAGGAAGCAACAAAAGGGAATACTAAAAATTGGGACAAGTTCTCACTCCAAGAATTCGTTGATCAATTACCCTTTGAACTTACAGATGCTCAAAAACAATCATCTAGAGAAATTCTTTTGGATTTAAAAAGTCCATTTCGAATGAATCGTTTGTTACAAGGGGATGTTGGTTCTGGGAAGACCATAGTTGCTGCCCTTTCTGTATATGCCGTTCATTTGTCTGGATACCAAAGTGCCATAATGGTTCCTACTGAAGTTCTTGCAGAACAACATTATCAATCTTTATCCGAGCTTTTTAATAATCACGTAAAAGTTGTTCTTTTAACTGGGTCTATAAAAGGGAAGAAAAGAAGAGAAATAGTAGAGTTGATTAAGAATAATCAGGCAGATGTAATTGTTGGTACCCATGCCCTCATTCAAGATGAAATTGAATATTCAAAGCTAGGTTTTGTTGTTGTTGACGAGCAGCATCGTTTTGGAGTTCAGCAAAGAAGAATTTTGCGAGAAAAGGGCTTAGTTCCCGATGTTTTATTTATGACAGCAACACCAATTCCAAGAACGTTATCTATAACAGCATTTGGTGACATGGATGTTTCTACCATTGATCAAATGCCTGTAGGGAGGAAGCCTGTTAAGACCTATTGGGCAAAAGAACAAATGATATCCAGAGTCCTTCACTTTATAGAGGAAGAAGTGAAAAAAGGACACCAGGCGTATGTTATTTGTCCTTTAATTGAGGAAAGCGAGAAATTGGATATCCAAAATGTATTAGATGTCTATCAACAGCTAACGGCTTATTTTTCTCCAGTTTATCAAGTTGGACTGATGCATGGAAGACTTAGTAATGAGGAAAAAGAAAATGTAATGAGAGAGTATACGAAAAATAATGTTCAGGTTTTGGTTTCAACAACTGTAGTAGAAGTCGGTGTGAACGTTCCTAATGCCACAGTGATGATGATTTATGATGCGGAGCGTTTTGGTCTAGCCCAACTCCATCAGCTGCGCGGAAGAGTAGGAAGAGGGAAAGAACAGTCTTATTGTATTCTTCTAGCCGATCCCAAGACTGATGTAGGGAAAGAGCGAATGCAAGTTATGACACAAACTACCGATGGGTTTGAACTATCAGAATTTGATTTAAAGCTAAGGGGGCCGGGAGACTTTTTTGGAAAAAAACAATCTGGGCTGCCTGATTTTAAAGTAGCCGATCTAGTCCATGATTATCGCGCCCTTGAAACGGCAAGAAAAGATGCTCAACAGGTGATTGAGTCTGGGCTCTTAGAAACGGAAGAATTTATAAATTTAAAAAAGATAGTAGAGCAAGACCCTATCTTTCAAGGTGAGATTTTGGACTAATAGGATGGTTGCATAATTTTAACTGGTATTATATATTACTATTAGTACCTAGTCTTAAAAATATAAAATACGATATGATATATTGCAATATTTGGATGGTGTCGATGGATGAGACAAAAAAAGAAAGAACGCCAAGAAAAACTAATGGAAACAATTAAGGAATCCCCATTTATTACAGATGATGAGCTTGCTGCAAGATTTGATGTTAGTATCCAAACAATTCGTTTAGATCGTATGGAATTAGCTATACCCGAATTAAGAGAAAGAATTAAGTCTGTCGCAACCAATCAATGGAATGAAACGGTTAAGGCACTTCCAATTGAAGAAGTTATTGGGGAAATTGTGGACTTGGAGTTAGATAAACAGGCCCTGTCCATATTAGATATTAAAGAAGAGCATGTATTTTCACGTAATTTCATTGCTCGTGGTCACCATTTGTTTGCACAAGCCAATTCTTTAGCAGTTGCTGTCATTAATGACGAGCTTGCCTTAACAAGAAGTGCAACGATCCATTTTACCCGTCAAGTTAAAAAAGGAGAGCGGGTAGTGGCAAAGGCACAAGTGGTTGGACATGATTCAGTAAAGGGTCGAACAACAGTGAAAGTTTCTACCTTTGTTGAAAATGAACTTGTTTTTTCAGGTGAATTTGAAATGTATCGTTCAAACCAACGAAAAGGAGAATGAAAATCATGAAAATAGCAATCGATGCTATGGGAGGAGACAATGCTCCAAAAGCCATTGTACTTGGAGCCATAGAAGCGGTGAAACAGTTTCCAAATATAGAAATTACTTTATTTGGGAACGAAGAGAAGATTAAACTTTACCTAACGGAGACAAATCGTATAAAAGTGGTACATACAAATGAAGTGATCACATCTGAGGATGAGCCAGTGCGTGCCGTTAGAAGGAAAAAAGACGCTTCTATGGTATTAATGGCAAAAGAAGTCAAAGAGGGACGGGCAGATGCTTGTATTTCTGCAGGAAATACAGGAGCCCTTATGAGTGCGGGTCTATTTGTTGTAGGAAGAATTTCAGGAATTGAACGTCCGGCCCTTTCCCCTACCTTGCCAACAATAGATGGTAAAGGATTTCTTCTGCTAGATGTTGGTGCGAATGTTGATGCTAAACCTCAACATCTTCTCCAATATGCTGTTATGGGATCCATTTACGCTGAAAAAGTACGTGGGATTGATCGTCCTAAAATAGGTCTTTTAAATGTGGGAACTGAGTCAGGGAAAGGAAACGATTTAACGAAGAAGTCTTTTTACATTCTACAAGAAGCACCGATCAACTTCGTGGGAAATGTAGAAGCCCGAGATTTATTGCAAGGGGCTGCAGATGTTGTAGTTACCGACGGATTTACAGGGAACGTGACTCTTAAAACCATTGAGGGAACAGCTTTATCAATGTTTTCAATGATAAAAACTACCTTTATGTCATCCCTGAAAACTAAGATTGCAGCAGCCGTAGTCAAGAATGATTTAAAAGCTTTAAAAAATCAATTAGATTACTCTGAATACGGTGGTGCGGGTTTATTTGGACTTTCAGCGCCAGTGATTAAGGCTCATGGATCATCTAATGCAAAGGCTATTGTTAGTGCTATAAAGCAAGCCATTGAGATGGTTGATCAAAATGTTGTGGCTACAATAGAAAAAGCCATTCAACAAACATCAAAGGAGGAGTAATATGAAAAAAGTTGCCCTTGTCTTTCCTGGCCAAGGTTCACAGGTCATAGGAATGGGAAAGGATGTTTTTCATACATATGATCGTGTTAAGGATTGTTTTCATGTTGGCGAGAACCTCTTAGGCTATCCTATATTAGATTTAATGTTTAATGGGCCGGAAGAGGAACTGACAAAGACGGAAAATGCTCAACCAGCCTTATTATTAACAAGTATTGGGATATTGAGAGAACTTGAGGCCCAAGGTGTCCAAGCAACTGTTACGGCGGGGCATAGTTTGGGAGAATACAGTGCGATGGTTGCAGCTGGAGCCATATCATTTGAAGAGGCTTTGCCATTGGTACATGAACGAGGAAAGTTAATGGAGAAAGCTTTCCCTTCTGGAAAAGGGGCTATGGCAGCGGTGCTGGGGTTAAATGCTGAAGAAATTCAGACAACTCTTGAACAGATAAATGCTGGCGAAGAGATTGTAGATATAGCAAATTATAATTGTCCTGGGCAAATTGTTATATCAGGTACGAAACAGGGGGTTCAACGAGCTTCAGAATTTCTTAAAGACAAGGGTGCTAAACGTGTCATTGAATTAAATGTTAGTGGCCCCTTTCACTCAAGACTCATGAAGCCAGCAAGTGAATCATTTTCAGAAGTTCTTCAAAACATTAAATTCCAAGATTCAAATGTTCCTGTTGTGATGAATGTTTCAGCAAATGCATCATCAAAGAAAGAAGAACTTCAAGATGCTTTGGAAAGACAATTATATTCTCCTGTTCAATGGGAGGAAACCATTCGTTCCATTCTCGATATGGACGTAGATGCAATAGTCGAAGTCGGTAGTGGGAAGGTATTAAGTGGTCTTGTGCGAAAAGTAGAAAGACGAATGAAGACTTTTTCTGTCCAAGACACAGATAGCTTAAATGAATTTATAAACTGGTACAAGGAGGACTAACATGCTACTAGGACAAGTCGCACTTGTTACAGGTGCCTCAAGAGGTATTGGGCGTGCAATTGCGTTAGAACTAGCCAAAAATGGTGCAAAGGTTGTTGTGAATTATTCGGGAAGTGAGCAAAGAGCAGAGGAAGTTGTTACTGAAATTAAGGCAATGGGACAAGAAGCTTTAAAAATAAAAGCAAATGTATCCAATGAAGAAGATGTAAAAGCTATGGTTAAAGAGACGATTGACACTTTTGGTCAATTAGATATACTTGTCAATAACGCAGGCATTACCAGAGACAATTTACTAATGCGCATGAAAACCGAAGAATTTGATCAAGTGATTGAAACAAATTTAAAGGGAGTATTTCTTACAACAAAAGCGGTTACTAGGCAAATGATGAAACAAAAGAAGGGCCGTATTATCAACATTGCATCCGTAGTGGGTGTGATAGGGAACCCGGGACAGGCGAATTATGTCGCTGCTAAAGCAGGCGTCATTGGTATGACAAAATCCAATGCCAAGGAATTAGCTCCAAGGAATATCCTTGTCAATGCTGTAGCGCCTGGGTTTATAAAGACTGATATGACGGATCAATTAACAGAAGAACAACAAAAAGAAATGCTTCATCATATCCCACTTTCTCGGCTGGGCGAAGGTGAAGACGTTGCCAAAGTCGTCCGGTTTTTAGCAAGTCCAGATGCTAATTATATCACTGGTCAGGTTATTCATGTAGATGGCGGGATGGTCATGTAGATTCACTCTAGACGAAAGGGACCATTTTTAAGTAAAATCGTAAATAGCGATAGACATACTTGAAGGGAGGTGACATGATATGGCAGACGTATTTGACCGCGTAAAACAAATTATTATTGACCGCTTAGATGTTGATGAAGCAAAGGTGATAATGGAGGCTTCCTTTAAGGAAGACCTAGAGGCTGACTCCCTTGACGTAGTTGAGTTAGTAATGGAACTAGAAGATGAATTTGATATGGAAATTTCTGATGATGATGCTGAAAAAATTAATACCGTTGGAGATGCTGTGAATTACATAAACAGCCGCGGTTAATAATAGCATTTTTGGAAGATAGGGAAGTGGATAACTTTTTTATCTGTTCTAAAAATCTCGTAGTCTAAAGGCTGCGAGATTTCTCCTATTCTAAAACATATAGAAAATGGTGGATATAAGTGAACTTCGATAACTTTCAACAAAAGATTGGTATAACATTCCAAAATCCGGATTTGTTAAAACAAGCATTTACCCATTCATCATATGTGAATGAGCATCGAAAACAGCCTTTTGAGGACAATGAGCGTCTCGAGTTTTTAGGAGATGCGGTTCTAGAGCTTACAATCTCCGATTATTTATATAAAAACTTTCCTAAAATGAGTGAAGGTGAATTAACTAAATATAGAGCAGCCATTGTTTGCGAAGCTTCTTTAGTGCATTTAGCTCATGACCTTCAATTTGAAAAACTGATTCTTCTAGGAAAGGGAGAAGAAATTACAGGGGGTCGGCAACGTCCAGCGTTACTAGCAGACGTGTTTGAGGCCTTTATCGGGGCAATATATCTAGACCAGGGATATGAGGTTGTTGTTCAGTTTCTTAAGCAATTTGTTTATCCTAAGATCAAAAAAGGTGCTTTTTCTCATGCGATGGATTACAAAAGTCAACTTCAGGAAGTTGTTCAAAAAGTAAAGAATGGCACCATTGAATATGAAATCACAGAGGAGAGAGGCCCTGCTCATAATCGAGAATTTGTTGCCCATGTCATCATCTCAAATTCAGTGGCTGGTATAGGTATCGGGAGGACTAAAAAAGAAGCAGAGCAAAAAGCAGCCCATGAGGCATTAAAAAAGTACTAGAAAAATGAGCTAGGACAAAACCGCGATAAACCGCTTTAAAACTATTAAACCAGTTTCCTATTCTGTATGGTTAAATTATGTCCTCTTAATCCGTTTGAGTGCTATGAAAAGTTATTGGGTGACGTTTCATACGTTTAGAGACGGTTTCATAATTTCAAGTGCTAAAAGAGCAGGTTTTAAGTGACACTCTTTTAGTTCTTAGTGCCGATTCTATGATTTGTTTGCTATTCACTTTCCTTGGGTGCTAACAATCAATGGGGGACGGTCACTGACTGATGTTTCCTTTTATTTAGGTGCCAGAAGCTGGATGAACTTGAGCGCAAAACGTTCAAATAAAAAGATGATTCCTGGAAATAAATGAGGAATCATCTTTTTATTATTTGTTACATTTTTTTCAGGCCCTTTCAAGATGCGAAAAGCGTTTTGTTTTCTAAACCTTATTTCCTTCGGTATTTGCCTAACTCCTCAACAATAGCTTGGATTTCAGATACACTAAAGTTCTCTTTAGCATGAATCATATCATATAAGTTCTTAATCTCTTCGTAGTTTTTTAATGGGTAGTCCTTTGGGTCCATGATGGAACGGTTTACTACTTGTAATTTTTTTGCCATTTCTTGGATCATAAAGGATAAATTTTCTTGGTTTTGCATATCTAAAGTCATGATTTCACTCCTTTTCTGTAATCTATTCATAGATTCTTCTATGTAGCTCTCTTAATATGATAAAATAGAAAAGTTAAATTACAACCCTTTAGTTATTTTTTGTTTAAAAAAAATTGATATACATAGGAGGAAAGTTGAGCATGTTCCTCAAGCGTTTAGAAACAGTAGGTTTTAAGTCATTTGCGGAGCGAACTACAGTAGAATTTGTTCCAGGAGTAACAGCCGTTGTTGGGCCTAATGGAAGTGGAAAAAGTAATATTATTGATGCTGTACGTTGGGTATTAGGAGAACAATCTGCAAAATCTCTTCGAGGGTCTAAAATGGAAGACATCATTTTTGCAGGAAGTGATTCGAGAAAACCATTGAACTTTGCTGAAGTATCCCTCATTCTTGATAATGCAGATCAGACATTGCCTATTGATTACCATGAAGTTGCTGTCACGAGAAGGGTTTATCGCTCCGGAGAAAGTGAATTTTTAATTAACCAGCAATCTTGCCGTTTGAAGGATATCGTTGATCTTTTTATGGATTCTGGTCTTGGAAGAGAAGCATTCTCTATTATTAGTCAGGGGAAAATAGAGGAAATTCTTAGTTCAAAGGCTGAAGAACGGAGAACGATCTTTGAAGAAGCTGCTGGTGTGCTGAAATATAAAAATCGCAAGAAAAAAGCGGAGTACAAATTAGCTGAAACACAAGAAAACTTAAATCGTGTAGAAGATATTATTTACGAATTAGAACAGCAATTGGAACCACTTAAGGAACAAGCGGCTATTGCTAAAGAATACTTGGATAAAAAAGAAGTATTAAAGGAAAAGGAAGTTTCTCTTCTTGTAACTGAAATAGAAGCTTTTCACTTAGAGTGGCAGGCCATTTTAAGTGAATTGAAAGAGAAACAAGATGAAGCAATCAAACTTCAAACGGAGATCCAATCAGGTGAGGCAGAGATGGAGGCAGAGCAAAGCCAAATTCAAACCCTTGAGGAATCTATAGAAAAGCTACAAGAATCCTTGTTAGAATTGACAAGGGATTTAGAGCATATTGAAGGAAAAAAAGAGTTATATCACCAACGATTACGGTATTCAGAAGAAAAAATTCTTAAGATTGACCAAGACTTATTAGCTTATCAAAATCAGAAAGAGAACCTAGATGTTAAGATTCAACTGCAAAGGGAAGCGGCTAAAGTAAAAGAAAAGTCATTATTTGAAGTTAAGAAGCAGGTGGAAGAGAAGGAAAAGGAGTTTAGTCATCTATCAATAAACACAGAAGAAGTGTTGGAAAACCTTAAAAGTGATTATATTGAAAGGTTGAATGAACAGGCTGCCTTAAGAAATGAGACACAATCTCTAAACAAGCAAAGGGAGCAGGTTGAACGAAGAATTCAAAGACTGCGAGAGAAGTTTCAAGACTCTATTAGTGAAAGAAAAATGATTGAAGCACAAATAAGTGACCGAAACTATAAGGTTTTAGAGAGCGAGGAAGAGCTTAGCCAACTTCTTTCATCTTTACAACAGTTAAATCAAGAAAAAAACAGGGCGGAAAAAGCCTTAGAACAAGATCAATCAAAGCTTTATCAGGGATATCAATTTGCAGAAAAACTTCGGTCCAAAAAAGAGATGCTAGAAGATTTAAAAGAAGATTTCTCTGGTTTTTTCCAAGGGGTAAGAGAGGTTTTGAAAGCACGTGAAAACAAAGAATTAAATAATATTTTCGGGGCAATTATCGAACTTATATCTATACCAGATGATTACGTGACGGCGATTGAAACCACTTTAAATGCACAAGCTCAGCATATTGTGGTTCAAAATGAGAACACTGCAAGAGAGTGCATTTTATATCTTAAGAAGAACCAAAAAGGGAGAGCAACCTTCTTACCTTTAGAATCCATACAAGAGAGATCAATCCCATCCTCCCTTCTTCAGGGAATTAAAAATGATTTGGGATTTGTTGGCGTAGCTTCCGACTTAGTTTCTAGTGATCCAACTGTTTCAAAGGCAGTTCGTCACTTGCTAGGACATATTGTTATTGCAAAGACCCTAAAAGATGCGAATCGCTTGGCTACTCAGCTTTATCGAAAGTACAGAATTGTTACTCTCGATGGAGATGTCGTTAATCCAGGCGGATCTATGAGTGGAGGGGCAAAAGCGAATACGAAGTCTTCTCTATTTACAAGAGACAAAGAATTGCAGGATGTTACTAAGAAATTAGAAGAATACCAAGTGAAAATTAAGGCATTTGAGCAACACGTAAAACAACAAAAAGAAAAGCTAAAGGAAATTGAACATCAACGCGTAGAACTTGAGCAAAAACGTTCATCCATTGAAGGGAAACTCCAAACAAGAAGAGATGATTATAAAGAGATTTCCTATCAGGAAAAAAGAATGAATGAACAACTTGCTTTATTTGATCAAGAAGAAAGCCAACTTACACAGGAAGAAAAGGAATATAGATCTCAGCTGACTAAATGTAAGGAACAAATGGA
This sequence comes from Bacillaceae bacterium S4-13-56, assembly GCA_040191315.1. Lineage (NCBI taxonomy): Bacteria > Bacillati > Bacillota > Bacilli > Caryophanales > Bacillaceae > Bacillaceae bacterium S4-13-56. Next base: position 85,500 of record JAWJLM010000001.1, read on the forward strand.
TTTACTACAAGAAAAGATTCAGTTAATGAAAGAGGAAATGGATCAATTATCTAGGCAACAGAGTGAACAAAGAACTTCAAAAGAATCGGTAAGTGAAGTTTTACAAAGTCTACGTATAAAGCTAGCAGAAAATCAAACCGAGCTTCGTAGTGAGGTAGACAAACATCAAAGATTAAAAAAGGAATTAGAGGTTGTAAAAGAATCAATCCTTGAGCTTACAAATGAAAGACATCAGATCGAAGAAGAAATAAAAGGGGAAGAGTCTGAGGATGTACTAGTTGAAAAACTAAAAATGGTCAAGCAAGAGAAATTTCAGACGGAGCAACTTATTCAACAACGAAGAGAAAACCGTTTGAAAAGAATTCAAAAGGTTCAAGATGAAACACGAGAGCTTAAACAGATTAAGAAGATTTTTGAAGCTCTTCAAAATGAGATCCGGCAAAAGGAAGTTAAATCCAATCGACTAGACGTAGAATTGGAAAATCGTCTTCATACGTTGCGTGAGGACTATACTTTGTCGTTTGAAAAGGCTAAATCCAATTATCCAATTGTTGATGATGTAGAGGAAGCACGCAAGAAAGTGAAATTTATTAAACGTGAAATAGAAGAGTTAGGAGCAGTAAATATTGGTGCTATTGAAGAATATGAACGTATCAAAGAAAGATATGAATTTTTATCAGAACAACAATCTGATCTTGAACAAGCTAAATTGACTTTACGTGAAATTATTGCTGAAATGGACCAAGAGATGTCAAGGAGATTTGAAGATACTTTTTCTCAAATTCGAATAGAGTTTCAGAAGGTATTTAAAGCGTTGTTTGGTGGTGGTCAGGCTGACTTAAGGCTAACTGACCCATCCGCAATATTGGAGACAGGGGTAGACATTGTTGCACAGCCACCAGGTAAAAAACTACAAAATTTGGGGTTGCTCTCTGGTGGAGAGCGCGCTTTTACTGCCATTGCTTTGTTATTTGCAATCTTGACAGTTCGGCCAGTACCATTTTGTATTCTGGACGAAGTGGAAGCTGCACTTGATGATGCTAATGTTAATCGTTTCGCTCGTTACTTGAAAAGATTTAGTCAAAATACACAATTCATTGTGATAACTCATCGAAAAGGAACGATGGAGGAAGCTGATGTTCTGTACGGTGTAACCATGCAGGAATCTGGTGTATCAAGGCTTGTATCAGTGAAACTAGAAGAAACGAAGGAATTTGTGGAAGTAGGAAAGGAAGATCGCAATTGAGTTTATTTAAAAAAATAAAGGAAAGATTTACGACTGATACTGACACAGTGACAGATAAGTTTAAAGGGGGTCTTTCTAAAACTAGGGAATCCTTTGCATCTAAAATGAACGATCTTGTTGCTCGATATCGTAAAGTTGATGAAGATTTTTTTGAAGAGTTGGAAGAAGTATTGATTTCAGCAGATGTCGGTGTACAGACAGTCATGGAACTTATAGATCAACTACGTTTCGAAGTACAAAGACAAAACATTAAGGATACACAGGAAGTTCAGGGCGTTATCTCTGAAAAACTAGTTGATATCTATTACGGTGATGAAGATAACCAAATAGAGAGTTTAAACCTCCAGGAAGATGAACTATCTATTATCCTGTTTGTTGGTGTGAATGGTGTTGGAAAAACAACAACAATTGGTAAGCTAGCCCATCAGTTAAAGGAACAAGGAAATAAGGTTATTCTAGCAGCAGGTGATACGTTTCGTGCAGGAGCCATTGAACAGTTGGAAGTATGGGGAGATCGTGTGGGTGTTGATGTTATTAAGCATAGTGCGGGAAGTGACCCAGCAGCTGTTATTTTTGATGCAGTGAAAGCTGCTAAGTCAAGAGGCGCAGATGTTCTTCTTTGTGATACTGCTGGTAGACTTCAAAATAAAGTAAACTTGATGAATGAACTTTCAAAGGTAAAACGTGTGATTGAACGTGAGGTTCCAGGAGCACCTCATGAAGTCTTATTGGTACTTGACGCAACAACAGGTCAGAATGCTATGAGTCAAGCAAAAACATTTTCAGAGGCAACTAATGTTTCTGGCATTGTTTTAACCAAACTTGATGGTACAGCTAAGGGGGGAATTGTTTTAGCCATTAGAAATGAGTTGAATATACCAGTTAAATATGTAGGATTAGGTGAGAAGATGGAAGATTTACAAGAATTCGATGCCCATGCCTTTGTCTACGGTTTATTTGCTGGTCTAATTGATGAGAAAGAAGAATAGGAATTGGAAATTTCTTGACAGACTTCGTAAATACCCTTAGTATTTTATTGTAAAGGTAATTCACTTAACAAGGAGTGCTTGCTTTGTTAGAAAAAACGACAAGAGTTAATTATTTATTCGATTTTTATCAAGAATTATTAACACCAAAGCAGCGGAACTACATGGAAATGTATTACCTTGAAGACTTATCCTTAGGAGAAATATCTGAATCCTTTGATGTGAGCCGTCAAGCAGTATTCGATAATATTCGTCGAACAGAGGCAATGTTAGAGGATTATGAAGAGAAATTAAAACTTTATGACCGCTTTCGGAGAAGGAAGTCGCTTATTTTAGAGATGAAAAAATTGATTTCTCAATCTTCTCCTGATATTCAAAAAATGAAAGAGCTGTTAGATCAAATTGAGAATTTAGAATAGGAGGTACGGCTTTATGGCATTTGAAGGGTTAGCCGACCGACTGCAAAATACGATGAAAAAGATACGGGGAAAAGGAAAGGTAACAGAAGCTGATGTTAAAGAAATGACCAGAGAAGTTCGTCTGGCGCTTCTAGAGGCTGATGTTAATTTTAAGGTAGTAAAGGACCTTATTAACCGTATTAAGGATCGTGCTGTTGGGCAAGAGGTAATGGGGAGCTTAACCCCTGGACAACAAGTTATTAAGATTGTTCAGGATGAATTGACAGTACTTATGGGTGGAGAACAAAGTAAGATTGCTGTAGCAGACCGTCCACCGACTGTTATCATGATGGTTGGTTTGCAGGGTGCTGGTAAAACAACCACTACAGGAAAGCTTGCAAATCATCTTCGTAAGAAATATAACCGTCAGCCATTGTTAGTTGCAGGAGACATTTATCGACCAGCAGCTATTAATCAATTGGAAACCATCGGGAAGCAGCTGAACTTTCCTGTGTTTTCAAAAGGGACAGATGTTTCTCCTGTCGAAATTGCAAAGGAAGCAGTAGAACAAGCTAAAAAAGAGCATCAAGATTACGTATTAATAGATACCGCGGGTCGCCTCCATGTAGATGAACATCTAATGGATGAGCTAAAGCAGATGAAGGAACAAGTAAAACCGGATGAGATCTTTTTAGTAGTAGATGCTATGACAGGGCAAGATGCCGTCAATGTTGCTCAAAGCTTTGATGACCAATTAAATATTTCGGGCGTCATTTTAACCAAGCTTGACGGGGATACTCGTGGAGGAGCAGCATTATCCATTAAAGCAGTTACTGGGAAACCAATTAAGTTTGCTGGTATGGGCGAGAAAATGGATGAATTAGAGCCTTTCCATCCAGAAAGAATGGCTTCCCGTATTTTGGGTATGGGGGATGTGCTATCCTTAATTGAAAAAGCACAAACAGAAATCGATGAGACAAAGGCAAAGGAAATGCAGGAAAAAATGCGTACAATGTCCTTTACTTTTGAAGATTTCTTAGATCAACTGGCGCAAGTAAAAAAAATGGGTCCTTTAGATGAGTTACTAGGCATGATTCCGGGTGCCAATAAAATGAAGGGGCTCCAAAATGTCCAAGTGGATGATAAGCAACTTTCCCATGTGGAGGCTATCATTCAATCCATGACTAAAAAGGAAAGACAAGATCCAAGTGTAATGAATGCTAGTCGTAAAAAAAGAATTGCCAAAGGATCTGGGACCTCAGTTTCTGAGGTCAATCGTTTGCTGAAACAATTTGATGAAATGAAGAAAATGATGAAGCAAATGAGTGGTATGCAAAAAGGAAAAGGTGGTAAAGGAATGAAGTTTCCGTTCATGTAATGTAAAAACACTTTACACACCAATAAATCTTTGATAAAATCTAAACTTGTGATAAACATTCGTAAATGGAGGTGCACTAAACATGGCAGTTAAAATCCGCTTAAAGCGTATGGGTTCTAAAAGAAAACCTTTTTATCGTGTAGTTGTAGCAGATTCACGTTCACCACGTGATGGACGTTTTATTGAAGAAATTGGAACATACAATCCGGTTGTTAGTCCAGCTGAAGTCAAGCTTGACGAAGACAAGGCTGTAGATTGGATGTCAAAAGGCGCAAAGCCTAGCGATACTGTTCGTAATTTGTTCTCCCAACAAGGCATCATGAAGAAATTCCATGACTCTAAAAATCAAAAGTAAAGTAGAGTGATACCATGAAAGCCTTAATTGAAACGATTGTTCGACCATTAGTAGACCATCCAGAAGAGATTGTCATTACTGAAAAAGAAGAAGAACGTAAAATCGTTTATCATTTAACTGTTCACCCAGAAGATGTTGGAAAAGTGATCGGAAAAGGTGGACGTATTGCTAAAGCAATCAGAACTGTAGTTTATGCTGCTGGTTCTGATTCTAAAAAACGCATTTTTTTAGATATTATGTAAAAAGGGAAGGGGATACCTTTCCCTTTTTGTATAATTAATAATTAAATGTGGATAGATAGGGGTCTAAAGATGAAAATTATAAGGAAGACAACCATAAAGCAAATCTTGACTCCAGACAGCAAGGCCAACATGAAAAATCGGTTTTTGGAAAGAAAAAAGCAACTCGAACAAGAGGCCAAGCAACTGCAGTTTGAAAAAAAGAAGATAGAAAAAAAGCTTAATTATTCAAAGGAAGAAGTATCTAAAAGATTTCAAATAGAACTTGACCAAAGAAAAGAACAAATTCGTTGGTTAGATTATCAATTATCACAACTTGAGATACTTCCCTTAGGAAGTGAAATCACAGAAGGTGAAACAGAATCCATTGTTGAGGTTAATATAGGAGATTCATGGGAAACCTTAATGAAAGATAGCTGTATTGTCGTAAAAGATGGTATAGTTGATCGAATAGATGGTTAGGTGATGGAAATGAAAAAGATGTTTAATGTTGGTAAAATAGTCAATACACATGGAATCTATGGTGAGATTAGGGTTATCAAAATAACTGATTTTGAGGAACGGTTTGAGCCTGGGAATCAGCTTTACTTTAAATCCCCTAATGGTGAAGTAGAAGGTCCCTTTAAAATCACAGCTCATCGAAAGCATAAAAATTTTGATTTGATAAAGTTTGAAGGACTTGAAAATATTGATGTTGTTGAGCGTTTTAAAGGTGGAATGCTAATGATTTCTGAAGAACAACAGGAGGAATTAGAAGCAGGAGAATATTATTATCATGAAATCATTGGATCGAGTGTGTTCACCCTTGAAGGAGATGAGATTGGGGAGGTTAAAGAAATTCTATCACCAGGCGCTAATGATGTATGGGTGATTCGTCGTAAAGGAAAAAAAGATCTACTTATTCCCTATATTGAATCCGTTGTGAAATCAGTAGATCCTTTAAATAAAACGATAGCTATTGAACCCTTGGAAGGAATGTTAGAGGAATGAAAATAGATGTTCTAACTCTTTTTCCAGAGATGTTTCATGGGGTTTTAGAATCTTCAATACTTAAACGTGCTCAAGAAATAGACGCTTTTACATCTAATTTAATTAATTATCGTGATTTTTCAACTCAAAAGCATCATAAAGTAGATGATTATCCATATGGTGGTGGAGAAGGAATGGTTCTTACTCCCCAGCCAGTTTTTGATGCAGTAGAATATGCGAAACAGAATTCCTCACATAACCCCAGAGTAGTTTTACTGTGTCCACAAGGAGAAAGATATACCCAAAAAAAAGCTGAAGAATTTTCACAGGAAGAACACCTCATCCTTATTTGTGGTCACTATGAGGGATATGATGAGCGGATAAGAAAATACCTTGTAACGGATGAAATTTCTATAGGCGACTATGTATTAACAGGTGGAGAATTAGGAGCAATGGTAATTATAGATAGTGTGGTCCGTCTCCTCCCAAGAGTGTTAGGGAACGAAGAATCCGCTATTAAGGACTCTTTTTCTACGGGGCTTTTAGAACATCCTCACTATACGAGACCACAAGATTTTAGGGGGATGAAGGTTCCAGATATACTAATTTCAGGAAATCATCAAAAAATAGATGAATGGCGAAAAAAAGAAAGTCTCAAAAGAACTTATGATCGAAGACCTGACCTACTAGAAAATGCACCTCTATCTAATATAGAAAAAACATGGATAAAAGAATGGAAAGGCTCTTTTTGATGCATTCTTTTCTTCTTTTCAATATTGCATTCTTGTTTTTAATATGATATATTAGTCCTTGTGCTTAAGTACTTACTTAAGGTTTTATCAACGATGTTCCGCTGTTAGAATCTAGCAAGAGCATTGAGTTGGAAGGAGTGGCATACATGCAAAAGTTAATCGAAGAGATTACTAAAGATCAACTTCGTACAGACTTACCTGTTTTTCGTCCTGGCGACACTGTAAGAGCCCATGTTAAGGTTGTTGAAGGTAGCCGGGAACGCATTCAGGTGTTTGAAGGTGTTGTCATTAAACGTCGTGGTGGCGGTATTAGTGAAACATTTACCGTACGTAAGATTTCTTCTGGTGTAGGCGTAGAGCGTACGTTCCCTGTACATTCTCCACGTTTAGACAAGATTGAAGTTATTCGTCGTGGTAAAGTTCGCCGTGCTAAGCTTTACTATCTACGTAACCTACGTGGAAAAGCTGCGCGTATTAAAGAAATTCGCTAACATAAAGTAGCAAAAGGAGCTTGAAGTTTCAAGCTCCTTTTTTCCACTTAAGTTATGATAAAATAAAACGTAGACTAATAAATAGATAATATGAGTCCTAATAAAAGTGGGGGGAACTTCCATGTCAAAGAAAAAAAATGAATGGTTTGAATGGATAAAAGCAATCGCGATAGCGGGAATAATTGCTGTTGTCATTCGTGTATTTTTCTTTGCTCCCATTGTAGTGGACGGGCCATCAATGTTGCCAACCTTACATACTGGAGACCAAATGATTGTTAGCAAATTTACATACCAAATCAAAGAGCCTGAGCGTTTTGATATTGTAGTATTTCATGCCACGGCAAGGAAGGATTATATAAAAAGGGTTATTGGGTTGCAAGGTGAGCATATTGAGTATAAAGATGAAACACTATATGTAAACGGACAAGCTGTAGAAGAACCTTTTTTGGATGAACGAAAATCCCAATTAGGAGAACATCAAGTCTATACCTATGATTTTAAATTAGAAGAATTGCGTGGAGAGTACGATCGTATACCTGAAGGTTTTATCCTTGTTCTAGGAGATAATCGAACAAATAGTACGGATAGTCGTTCTCTAGGATTAATTAGTTTGGACCAAGTGGTTGGGAATACAAGCCTAATTTATTGGCCCTTTGATAGAATTGGTTTTGTTGAGTAAGGAAAGAATAAAAGATATATTTATCCCGCATTTACGGGCAACCAACCATGAAGCAAGCTTCACCAGCAAGGATAAAAAATTTAATGTTTTATTTTCATGGAAGTAATACCCTCCACCTCAAATTTTAGAGTAGGTGGGGGATAAACACCCTGTAAATGCCCGATTGGTTGGGCCTTTAAGTTCTACCCTTGGGCGCTAACAATCAGTGGGGGACGGCCACTGATTAAAGTTTCACTTTATGAGCAATGGTTAGGATGATGTATGAATGACTATCCAATGGTTTCCTGGCCACATGGCAAAAGCACGTCGAGAAGTTCAGGAAAAACTAAAGCTAGTTGATTTTGTTATGGAACTGGTTGATGCAAGGGTTCCCTATTCCTCGCAAAATCCTATGCTCCACGAAGTGTTGCAACAGAAACCAAAGATGATTATTTTGATGAAAAAAGATTTGGCAGATGATCAAATGACCAATCGTTGGTTAAGTTACTTCAAGGAACAGGGAATTGTGGGAATAAGTGTAAATGTAAATGATGGTAAAGACATTCAAAAAGTAATTCAAACAGCTAAAATGATGTCACAGGAACGAATGGATCGTTTACGTGCAAAGGGAATAAGACCACGGCCTGCAAGAGGTATGATTTTAGGAATACCGAATGTAGGAAAATCCACGTTAATTAATCGCTTAGCACAAAAAAAGATAGCCAAAACAGGAGATAAGCCAGGTGTTACCAAATCGCAGCAGTGGATCAAAGTAAAGAAGGATTTTGAACTACTAGATACACCCGGAATTTTATGGCCTAAATTTGAAGATGAAGAAGTAGGATATCGATTAGCAGTGACAGGTGCAATTAAGGACCAGTTACTCCCTTTATCTGACTTAGCAATTTATGCTATTCGTTATCTGCAAAAAGTGTATCCTAATGTGATTTTAGAACGTTACCAAGTTAAAGCTGATCAAGAAGATATGGAATATATTTTTGATCAGATTGGAAAAAGGCGTGGATGTTTGGATGCGGGTGGAGTTGTTAACTATGACCAAGTAGCCGAGGTCATTATAAGAGATATCCGTTCTGGAAGATTAGGGAGAATTACTTTTGAAACTCCTGAAGACCTGTAAGATAAGGGTGTATAAAGACTTGCTGTGATGCGAGTCTTTATTTCAAGATAAGAAAGAAAATTTGTCTAGCTTCAGCGAAAAAACTTCGAAGTTTTTGCCCCCGAGTAAGTTAAAGCTACATAGAGCTACTTCGCAGAAACAAGTGATTTTCTTGTTTCGAAGGGCGCTTGCGCTTTTCTTAACAGATTTTCCGAATGGAAAAACCCACTCCTTTAGTGTGGGATGAGAGTGAGGTCAAATACGGAGTACCACTGTTAAACAGACGGTTGTGGTACTTCAAGTATTTAAAGATCTCACTTTTTTCAATCAAGTGAAGAAAGTTCACTTCAGAGAATTCTTTGATGATATTTCCATTGAAATTTAATCAAATAAATGGAAGAATCTGATAATAAAAGGGGAAGAAAAAATGAATAAAACCGTATCAGAAATAAAGGATCTCTTACATGGGGGGAAAATCACGAAAAGCGACTGGGATACTATCCTTCAGGATGACCGCAAGGGTGTTCAACTTCTTGTTAAGCGCTATGAAAAATTGAAAAGCCAAAAAGAAATGCTCAGAAATAAATTTTATCAAATGAGCGAGTTTGAAAATAGATACAGAGCCAAAGGGATTAATAATATCGCAGGTGTTGATGAGGCGGGTCGTGGGCCTCTAGCTGGTCCTGTGGTAGTTGGAGCAGTGATCCTTCCTCAAAACTTTTACTTGGAAGGACTAGATGATTCAAAAAAGTTAAATGAAGGATTAAGAGAGAGATTTTATAAATACATAATAGAGCATGCTGTTTCTTATAGCGTAACAGTTATTGAACCTGGGGAAATTGATCAATGGAACATATTAGAAGCAACAAAACGAGGAATGGTGCACAGTATCCATAATTTAAATACACAACCAGAAGTGGTATTGATTGATGCTGTCCAATTAGAAATTCCTTTTCTTCAGGAATCTCTTATCAAAGGGGATCAACGTAGTATCTCCATTGCGGCAGCAAGTATTATTGCTAAGGTTACTAGAGATAGATTGATGAAAGAATGGGGTAATAAATTTCCAAATTATGGATTTGAAAAGCATATGGGTTATGGGACTAGGGACCATTTAGAAGCTTTAAGAAAATTTGGACCAACACCGATACACAGAAGAACTTTTTCGCCAGTTAAAGAATATTTGTAAGAAAGGATGGAGAATGGATATGAAATCAAATGTGTTGGGATCTATTTTTCATTCCTTATCTTCAGCTATTTCTAATAAGGATGTCCCTCAAAAAAACTTGAATCAAGGTCAAGTAATCAACGGAAAAGTCTTAAATATTTATCCAAACAACCATGCAATGGTGCGTTTAGCTGGAATTTCTTATATTGCCCAAATGGAAATTCCATTAGATGTTGATTCCTCCTATTTATTCCAAGTAGAAACAGTAGGACAACCTATAAAATTGAAAATGATAAGCCCTATTCGTGAACAAGGACATTTTTCGTTTTTGGAAAAATTAGGATTGCCCAATCACTCTTTCTTGCGAAATCTTACACTCCAATTAATCAAGGAGAATATACCTTTTGATAGGAATATATTAATTCAAGCATTAAAGTGGACAAACGAAATAGAAGATTCCCAAAAAGCTAGCCAGATCATTGTAAAAATGCTCCGAGAACAATGGCCTATAAAACAAGAGATTTTTGAGGCTTTTTACGTACTGGAAAAAGAGGGAAAGAAGGCTAGCCATTCATTCCTCTCCGTCCTTGAAGAACATATTGATAGTTATCCAATGGAAAAAAAAGAATCAGTTTCCCACTTGATGAATCAACTTGGTATGTCTCAAACTTCTCCCCCTTCACAATTAATTTCGGAAAGCCGGAGTCAACACCAAGAGATTTGGACGAGATTAGTCTCCAAGATGAGTATTCAATTGCTTAACCTTGATCCACCTATTGATGAGAAAAATATAACGACTCTCGTTAGTAAGCTGCAGTTCATAGTTTCGAAACAACTTGGTTTTGATCAAAATGAAATAAATTACTATCAGCAAACCCTGAAAAGGCTAGAAAAGATAGATTATTCCTCCACGAAATGGAGAAGTGAAGTCTCTTCTTTATTAATACATCCTTCTTTTCAAAAACTTTTAAAGGCATCATCCCCATTTTTATCGCTTGCTGAAAAAGATACTGTTTCTAGTATTATACATCTAGTAGAACAAAAGAATAATCAACGTTTATCTAGCTTTTTGCTTTCAAAGGAAAATTCCATGAGATTGAAAGATGTTTTTTCTAGTATTCAACTCTTGTTATCTCAACAGCTTGATGCAGAAGAAACCAGAATAGTCATGCCACTTCTGGCTAATCTTCCACTGAACGAAAATGATGTGACTGCCAAGGATTTTTTTGTACGGATAAAAAATTATCTTCAGCTTAGTGGGATAGACTTTGAGCAAGCAGTCCAAAAAAGTGAAACTGGTCAGATTCCTGAAACTATAAAATCTGCTCTTCTTTCTTTATCAGCATTTGAAACGAGTGATCATGTAAAAAAGGCTTTGCAAATATTCACGGGTCTTCAACTTTTATTTCAAACTGAAAATCATCATCAAATACAGTGGAATTTTCTTTTTCCAGGATACGTTTTCCAATTACCCTCAGATGCATTTGTACAAATTTCCGGAAGAAAGAATAAGGAAAAAGAAATTGATGCGGATCACTGTTTTATTTTGTTTTATTTGGAGCTTGAGAATATGAGAGAAACGATTATACACATGGAAGTCCAGGATAGGAGAGTTCAAGTTTTAATCTATAATCAAAACGAACATATAATGAATATAGTACAGGAAATTAAAGGAAATTTAAAACAAGGATTAGAAGCATTAGGTTATCACTTAACCCAGGTAAAAGTAATGTCTCTTGCAAAAAATACGCCAAACACTAGTCGTTTAGACGCATACTCCAATTCATATCCGACGGGAGTTGATTTTACAGTATGAGTGGGTCAAAGAACAAAAAAGAGGCTGTTGTATTAAAATATGCAGAACAAACGGACTATGCCCCTAAAGTTGTGGCAAAGGGTAAAGGGTTGGTTGCAGAACAGATTTTGCAGAAAGCATATGAAAATCATATTCCAATACAAGAAGACCCCACATTACTAGAATTATTAAGTGAATTATCTATTGATCAATCCATTCCCGAAGAATTATATCAAGCGGTAGCAGAGGTGTTTGCTTTTATCTATAAGATTGACCAAGAGCTAAAAAACAAGAATTGATGCAATTATAGACCTATTTGTGGACAATTAATAAACATTTTTTATACAATGGGTATGCAGTGACATTTTGATGGGAGGATGGAACATGAACATTCACGAGTATCAAGGGAAGGAAATATTGCGCAAATACGGCGTAGCAGTCCCAAATGGGAAAGTTGCCTATACCGTAGATGAAGCCGTGGAAGCAGCAAAAGGGCTAGGTACAGATGTCACGGTTGTAAAAGCTCAAATCCATGCCGGGGGTAGAGGTAAAGCCGGAGGAGTAAAAGTTGCTAAAAACCTGGACGAGGTTCGTACATACGCGGATGAAATACTGGGTAAAACTCTAGTGACTCACCAGACAGGTCCAGGAGGTAAAGAAGTAAAGCGCTTACTGATTGAAGAAGGATGCGATATTAAGAGCGAATATTATGTAGGGGTAGTTCTTGATCGTGCTACATCAAGAGTAGTTATGATGGCATCTGAAGAAGGCGGTACTGAGATCGAGGAAGTAGCGGCAGAAACTCCCGAGAAAATTTTCAAGGAAGTTATTGATCCAGTTGTTGGATTAACAGCATTCCAAGCACGTCGTTTAGCATTTAATATTAATATTCCAAAAGAGTTAGTTGGGAAAGCTGCTAAATTTATGCTTGGTCTTTATCAAGTTTTTGTTGAAAAAGATTGTTCAATTGCAGAGATCAATCCTTTAGTCACTACAGGTGACGGTCAGGTTATGGCACTGGATGCCAAATTAAACTTTGATGATAATGCATTATATCGCCAAAAAGATATTATGAACTATCGTGATCTTGATGAAGAAGATCCAAAAGAAATTGAAGCATCTAAATATGATCTGAGCTATATTTCCTTAGATGGAAATATTGGCTGTATGGTTAATGGTGCTGGATTAGCCATGGCAACCATGGACATTATTAAACATTATGGCGGAGAGCCCGCTAACTTCCTAGATGTTGGGGGCGGTGCAACTGCTGAAAAAGTAACAGAAGCGTTTAAGATCATTTTGTCTGATTCCAATGTAAAAGGAATCTTAGTCAATATCTTTGGCGGAATTATGAAGTGTGATGTAATCGCTGAGGGTGTTGTTGAAGCTACAAAACAAGTTGGACTTGAAATTCCTTTAGTTGTTCGCTTAGAAGGAACGAATGTGGACCTTGGAAAAGCTATACTTGAGGAATCTGGCTTAAATATTACTTCTGCAGAATCTATGGCTGATGGTGCCCAAAAGATAGTAGAACTAGTAAAATAGGAGGGACGGACAGAATGAGCGTTTTTATTAATAAAGATACAAAAGTTATTGTTCAAGGTATTACAGGGTCCACTGCCCTATTTCATACAAAGCAAATGCTTGAATATGGCACAAAAATTGTAGGTGGAACTACACCAGGAAAAGGTGGCCAGGAAGTAGAAGGAGTACCTGTTTTTAATACTGTTCAAGAAGCAGTAGAAAAAACAGGCGCCAATGCTTCGGTTATCTATGTTCCTGCTCCATTTGCATCTGATGCTATTTTAGAAGCAGTTGATGCAGAATTGGATCTTGTCATCTGTATTACTGAGCACATTCCTGTACTAGACATGGTAAAAGTCAAGCGTTACATGGAAGGGAAGAAAACTCGACTTGTGGGTCCAAACTGTCCTGGAGTTATTACACCTGAAGAGTGTAAGATTGGAATTATGCCTGGATATATTCATAAGAAAGGACATATTGGGGTTGTGTCTCGCTCTGGTACGTTAACTTATGAGGCTGTTCATCAACTATCGGAAGCTGGATATGGTCAATCTACAGCTGTAGGTATTGGTGGAGATCCTGTGAATGGAACAAACTTCATCGATGTTTTAAAAGCATTTAATGAAGATCCTGAAACAGAAGCTGTTATTATGATTGGTGAAATTGGTGGTACAGCAGAGGAAGAAGCTGCTGAGTGGGTAAAAGCCAATATGAAGAAACCAGTTGTAGGCTTTATTGGTGGGGCCACAGCGCCTCCAGGAAAACGTATGGGGCATGCTGGTGCTATTATCTCAGGTGGAAAAGGGACTGCTGATGAAAAGATTCGTGTAATGAATGAGTGTGGAATTAAAGTAGCAGAAACTCCATCTGTTATGGGAGAAACCCTTATTCAAGTTTTACAAGAGACGGGCCTTGCGGAGAAGTGTAAAACTCATTAATTTTATTAAATTGGATCCCTTGTTTCTAAAATAACAAGGGATCCACAAAAAAGGATGTGACCTATGTATTCATTTCATGAAAATCTTATTCATCTTCATGCTGCACGCGGTAGTACGAGAAAGCTTATTTGGTCTGTACTTCGTATAGATCCCCGCCTAGAACACTTCCGGAAATGGACAACCAAAGATTGGGAGTTCCAATTTCATGTACCTCAACAAAGATCATCTTCTCTAATCGCAGATCTTCGAAATGAACACCTTCTCCAATCTCTACTTTTTCCTAACCGTTACCAAATTGTCACCTTTTTTGATAAAACATATCCACCTTTACTACGAATGGTTCCTGATCCTCCTATAGTTCTCTATGCAAGGGGTAATTTATCTTTTGCCACACAAATGCCTTCTTTAAGTGTAGTTGGAACACGAAACCCATCAGAACAAGCATGGGTGGTCATGAACCGTATACTAGAACCTTTATGTGAACAGAATTGGGTAATTGTCAGTGGTTTAGCTAGGGGAATAGACTCTTTTGCGCATAAAATAGCCCTTAATCATAAATCTCCTACAATTGCCGTTCTAGCTTTCGGTGTAAATGAATGTTATCCAAAAGAAAACTCCGCATTGCTAACGAGAATAAGTAAAAATGGTTTATTGTTAAGTGAATACCCGCCATTTCAAAAACCGCAACCATGGCAATTTCCCGAAAGAAATCGGCTGATTAGTGGACTTGGATTTGGAACACTTGTCATAGAAGCAAAAGAGAAAAGCGGTTCCTTAATTACTGTAGACCAGGCTTTAGAACAAGGGAGAGAGGTATATGCTGTACCTGGACCAATTTTTTCAGAGGAATCCAAAGGATGTCATTTATTAATTCAACAAGGAGCAAAATTAGTACAAAATACCTATGATTTAGTGGAAGATTGGGAATCTAGAAAAGTAGAATGGCGTCGAATTTTGGAGAATAAAGAGGTTGTTTTTCCATAAATATCAATTGAATTAGATTTTTCTGTTTGACAAAACGGAAAGAAATGATTAATAATGAGGAAGATTTTATAAATAGGCATAATCATCAAGTAATACCTCTATGGGAGGATCGTAGCATGGCAGATTATCTTGTAATAGTAGAGTCTCCAGCAAAAGCAAAAACAATTGAACGATATCTGGGGAAAAAATATAAAGTAAAAGCATCCATGGGACATGTCCGTGACTTGCCTAAAAGTCAGACGGGTGTTGATGTGGAGGATAATTTCAAACCGAAATATATAACGATCAGAGGAAAAGGTCCTGTTCTAAAGGAATTAAGAACCGCTGCAAAAAAAGCCAAAAAAGTTTATTTGGCAGCTGACCCAGATAGAGAAGGAGAAGCTATTGCGTGGCATTTAGCTCATAGTCTTGAGTTAGATGACACTTCTGATTGCCGAGTGGTTTTTAATGAAATAACAAAAGAAGCCATTGTTGAGTCGTTTAAGCATCCTCGTGGAATTGATATGGACCTTGTCAATGCCCAACAAGCTAGAAGAATCTTAGACAGATTAGTTGGATATAACATTAGTCCTTTGTTATGGAAAAAAGTAAAAAAAGGATTAAGCGCTGGTCGAGTACAGTCCGTAGCCGTTCGACTTATCATTGATAGGGAAAAGGAAATAAAAAATTTTAAGCCTGAGGAATACTGGTCTATTTCTGCTCAATTTAAGTATAAGAAAGAAAAATTTGAAGGAGCATTTTATGGGGTGGATGGTGAAAAGGTAGATCTCTCCTCGAAGAAAGATGTAGATGAAGTTTTAAATCAACTTAACGGAAGTGATTTTAACGTTGATAAAGTAAACAAGAGAGAGAGAAAGAGAAACCCGTCAGTGCCATTTACTACTTCTTCCTTGCAGCAAGAAGCTGCACGTAAGCTTAACTTTCGTGCTCGAAAAACCATGATGATTGCTCAACAACTTTATGAAGGAATTGAATTGAGCAAGAAAGAGGGTACAGTCGGTTTAATCACCTACATGAGAACGGATTCTACAAGGATTGCAGATTCTGCTAAGAAGGAAGCTGCTGACTTTATACAAAAAGAATATGGTAAGGATTATTTAGGAGAACAAAAAGGGGCTAAGAAATCTCAAAATGCACAAGATGCACATGAAGCTATACGTCCTACATCATCCTTTCGAAACCCTAAAGTGGTGAAACAGTATCTTTCTAGAGATCAGTATCGACTCTACAAATTAATTTGGGAGCGTTTTATTGCAAGTCAAATGGCTCCAGCGATCATGGATACTGTAACGGTTCATTTGTTGAACCAAAAGGTTGAGTTCCGTGCTACTGGATCCCAAGTTAAATTTAAGGGATTCATGAAAGTTTATGTAGAAGGTACTGATGATGAGAAAAAGGAAGAAGATAAATTACTTCCTGATTTAATTGAAGGAATGAAAGTAAAGGCTGATACAATAGACCCTAATCAGCATTTTACTCAACCACCTCCAAGATATACAGAGGCACGATTAGTTCGTACAATGGAGGAGCTAGGGATTGGGCGCCCTTCAACTTATGCACCTACTCTTGACACGATCCAACGCAGAGGTTATGTTGCTTTAGATAATCGCCGTTTCATACCAACTGAGCTTGGAGAAATAGTAACCAGTATAATGAAAGAGCACTTCCCAGAGATAATTGATGTTGATTTCACCGTTAAAATGGAAGGTGATCTGGATGCTATTGAAGAAGGAAAAGAACAGTGGGTAAAGGTTATAGATTCCTTCTATGGTGGATTTTCAAAAAGATTAGAAAAAGCTGAAGAAGAAATGGCTAAAATTGAAATTAAAGATGAGCCAGCAGGGGAAGATTGCGAACAATGCGGAAGTGAAATGGTATTCAAAATGGGTCGGTACGGCAAGTTTATGGCTTGTTCAAATTTTCCTGAGTGCCGAAACACGAAACCTATTCTAAAAGAAATAGGGGTCAAGTGTCCGAATTGTAAAGATGGGAACATAGTTGAGAGAAAGAGTAAAAAACGGAGAACATTTTATGGTTGTGATAATTTCCCTGAGTGTGATTTTGTTTCATGGGATAAACCAATTAACCGTCCCTGTCCGAAATGTCAATCACTGCTTGTTGAGAAAAAGCTTAAAAAAGGGATACAAATACAGTGTACGAAGTGTGATTATAAAGAACAGCAACAACAGTAAGGATATTTCCTCAATGTTTTTGAATAAGTACCTTAATAAAAAATGATTCCTTAATTGGGAATCATTTTTTTACAAGATAAAGTATAAAATTTGTCTAACTCCAGCGAAAAAGCTTCATCGAGTAATCTTCGAAGTTTTAGCCGACGATCCTTAATATCGGTGAGGTTCACCGCCTTACGTCGATGTCCACAAGAAATGCTTCTTAAGAATTTTCTTCGCAGAAACAAGTGTTTTTCTTGTTTCGAAGGGCGCTTGCGCTTTTCTTACTTTTTATTTTTTAATTTCCTATGTGTGTTTGACTTCAACGTAAGAGAAAGATATAATTTCGAATGGTAAGTAATAACACTTGACAAAATAACAACAAATATAATGTACAATTCAGAATTTTGTTACAATTTAGTAAAATCCATTGCAAAATAAAATGTCATATGTTACGATTTAATCGCCTTATGTGAGGTGGTGAATAAGAGGTTGTTTTTAAAGTGGAATCATGCATTCGTTGAATACTTGCAGCTTGAGAAAAATGCTTCCGAATATACGATTGAATTTTATCAGAAAGATTTGGATTCCTTTTTCTCTTTTCTACATAGGGAGGGTATTTTAGACCTCGAGGAAGTAACTTTTTCGATGATTCGAGTTTATTTAACAGATTTACAGGAACAGAAATTGTCAAGAAGGAGTGTATCACGAAAAATTTCAAGTTTGCGTTCCTTTTACAGGTTTTTAGAGAGAGAGGGGCATGTAAGTGGCAATCCATTCTTAGCTGTCTCTTTACCAAAGCTTGATCATAAAATCCCTGATTTTTTATATGAGGAAGAGATGAAACCACTATTTTCTATTAGTGATCTATCGACACCGCTAGGCCAAAGAAACCAAGCTTTGCTTGAGCTCTTATATGGTACGGGGATCCGAATAAGTGAATGTACCTCTTTAACGGTAGAGGAAATTGATTTTTCGATTGGTACGATCCTTGTCCACGGGAAAGGTAGAAAAGAAAGATATGTTCCTTTTGGAAGATTTGCTCAAGAAGCAATTGAAACCTTTTTGGAAGATGGACGTAAGAAGTTATTAAATGTTTCTAAAGAAGATACAAGTGTTGTTTTTTTAAATGGAAAAGGGAAGCCTCTCACACCAAGAGGGGTTCGGTTTATTTTGAACCAGATGGTGGAACAAGCGGCTTTATCTATTAAAGTGTATCCTCATAAGCTAAGGCATACATTTGCTACCCATTTATTAAATGAAGGAGCAGACCTTAGATCAGTTCAAGAATTGCTCGGTCATGAAAATCTTTCAACAACACAAATATATACCCACGTAACTAAGGAACATTTACGTAAAATTTACTTGAAAAACCATCCTCGCGCATAGCATTTTAAGTTTAAAGGAAATGAGGTGTGGGACCATGATAGATAGCTTTCACGCAACGACTATTTTTGCCGTTCAACACAATGGCCAATGTGCCATGAGTGGCGATGGTCAAGTGACATTTGGAAACGCTGTCGTTATGAAACACAAAGCGAAAAAAGTAAGAAGATTATTTAATGGGGAAATACTAGCAGGATTTGCAGGTTCAGTGGCAGATGCTTTTACTCTTTTTGAAAAATTCGAGGGAAAACTTGAAGCATACAATGGGAATCTTCAGCGTGCTGCGGTAGAACTAGCAAAGGAATGGAGAAGTGATAAGGTTCTTCGAAAGCTGGAAGCAATGTTGATTGTAATGAATAAAGAACATATGTTTATTGTTTCAGGAACGGGAGAGGTTATAGAACCTGATGATGGAATTTTAGCCATAGGTTCAGGAGGACACTATGCATTATCGGCTGGAAGAGCGCTGAAACGTTATGCACCTGAAAAAACAGCAGAAGAAATTGCTAAAGCTGCGTTAGAGATTGCCGGTGAAATATGTGTCTATACAAATGATCAAATTGTGCTGGAGGTATTATAATTTAGGAGGCGTTTCTTAAATGGAACATTTAACACCACGACAGATTGTGGATCGTTTGGATCAATTTATCATCGGGCAACAGGATGCCAAAAAAGCAGTTGCTGTTGCTTTAAGGAACCGTTATCGACGTATGATGCTTGATGATAAATTAAAGGATGAAATTGTTCCAAAAAATATTTTGATGATAGGACCAACTGGTGTAGGGAAGACGGAGATTGCGCGACGTTTAGCAAAACTAGTTGGTGCACCTTTTATTAAGGTGGAAGCTACTAAGTTTACTGAGGTAGGCTATGTGGGACGAGATGTAGAATCCATGGTTAGAGATTTACTTGAAACTTCTGTCCGAATGGTGAAAGAAGAAAAAATAGAAGCTGTGAAAGATAAAGCAATAGACCTTGCGAATAAAAGTTTGGTTAAATTAATTGTTCCGGAAAAAAAGAAACAGGCGCAATTTAAAAATCCATTTGAAATGCTCTTTTCAAATACACAGGAAGATCCTTCTGACCAAGGGAAAACAGAAGAGAAAGATGAAATTGACTCAAAAAGAAAACAAATTGAACATCAGCTGGCCTTAGGTGAATTGGAGGATACCATGGTTAATGTAGAGGTTGATGAACAAACACCGTCGATGTTTGATATGCTACAGGGATCGGGTATGGAACAAATGGGGATGAATATGCAAGATGCCTTTAGCCAATTCATGCCCAAGAAAAAGAAAAAGAGACGCTTGCCTGTTTCGGAGGCAAGAAAACTTCTTATTCATGATGAGGCCCAAAAGTTGATTGACATGGATGAAGTGACACAGGAGTCTATCAACCGTGCGGAACAATCAGGGATCATTTTTATTGATGAAATTGATAAGGTTGTAGGCAAAAATGAGGGACAAGTGAATGTATCACGTGAGGGTGTGCAACGTGATATCCTTCCAATAGTGGAGGGATCGACTGTAATAACCAAATATGGCCCTGTAAAAACAGATCACATGCTTTTTATTGCTGCGGGTGCTTTTCATATGGCAAAACCTTCTGATCTCATCCCTGAACTTCAAGGCCGCTTCCCAATTCGAGTAGAGTTGAAGAAACTCACCGTTCAAGACTTTGAGAAGATTCTTAGAGAACCTAATAATGCTTTACTTAAGCAATACAAAGCGCTTTTACAAACTGAGGGTATAAACATTGAATTTTCTGACGATGCTGTTCATAGGTTGGCAGAAGTGGCCTATCAAGTGAATCAAGAAACAGATAACATTGGTGCAAGGCGTTTGCATACTATCCTTGAAAAGCTCTTAGAGGATTTGTCCTTTGAAGCTCCAGATATAACAATGGAGAAGATAGAAATCACAAAAAATTACGTAGACGAGAAACTCTCGTCCATTGCTAAAAATAAAGATTTAAGCCAATTTATTTTATAAAACATTGCTGTATAAAGGACTAGGAGGAAAAAAATGAAACTTTTAGATCGTGCTAGAATGATTAATGCTATGCTTCAAAAAACAACTGGGAAATCAGTTAATTTTAATGATGTAGCCGCGATATTACGTAATGCAACAGAAGCAAACATCTTCATTGTTAGTCGTAGAGGGAAACTTTTAGGTTATGCCATTAAGCAGGAAATTGCCAATGAGCGTATGAAGCGTATGTTAGAAGAAAGACAATTTCCAGAAAGTTATACAGAAAACCTGTTCCAAATTCGAGAAACTACACCAAATCTTGATATTAATAGTGAATATACAGCATTTCCAGTTGAAAACAAAGATTTGTTTAAAGATAGTTTAACAACAATAGTACCTATTATTGGTGGCGGAGAACGCTTAGGAACCTTGATTCTAGGGAGATTAACCGAGAGTTTTTCAGATGATGACCTACTACTTGCTGAGTATGGAGCAACTGTTGTTGGAATGGAGATACTCCATGAAAAGACGGAGGAAATTGAAATTGAAGCTCGAAGTAAAGCGGTTGTCCAAATGGCTATTAGCTCTTTATCTTATAGTGAACTTGAAGCAATTGAACATATTTTTGAAGAACTGGAAGGTAATGAAGGCTTGCTAGTCGCAAGTAAAATAGCTGATAGAGTTGGAATTACGCGTTCAGTAATTGTTAACGCACTTCGCAAGTTGGAAAGCGCGGGTGTCATTGAATCTCGTAGTTTAGGGATGAAGGGAACGTATATCAAGGTTCTAAACAATAAATTTCTGATTGAACTTCAAAAAATGAATGCAAAATAAACTAAAAATAGTCAAGGGAGATTATCCCTTGGCTATTTTTATATAGTATCAGCTATATATAGGTTGAAGTGAAAAAAAGGGGTTCCTGATTTTCGAAAGATAATAAAGCAAAAAATCTGTCTAGCTTCAGCAAAAAAAGCTTCATCGAGTAATCTTCAAAGCTTTAGCCTCAAAGCTACATAGAGCCTCTTCGCAGAAACAGGTGAATGTAACTTAGAAAAATAATTTTCTTCTATATAAATATGTCATTTTAGAAAAAAACTTTGCTCAGCACCCCCATAAATAATGATTTCGCATTTCAATAATGTTCGTAATATGTCATAATATAGCTATGTTTGTCATATGCTCAACAATATTTTTACAAGATTTTCATTACATACATTTTGTCGTCTCTTTTTATTATAAAAATAGATTTCAAGACTTTAACCTATGTTATTACCAAATTATAGGGTATAGCGAGTCGCCATTTGTCGAATTCAACTGAACGATAATTGTTTTTTAGTGATATCACCTCATGACATTGTTGGTATTTTTTCTTTACAATAAAATAAAAGATAGGTCATTTATCATATTAATATTATGAGGAGGGAGAATATGTCATTTTTTGGAGATACAATTCAAAATCTCGAACGATCACTAGATTATGCTTCGGCAAAAAACAAGGTGATCAGTCAAAATATCGCAAATATTGATACTCCGGGATATAAAGCAAAATCAGTTGAATTTAAGAATGTATTAGAGTCAACTCTGGATGCAAAACGAACGAATCCTAAACATATTCCTTTTCAGAATGATAACCTTGTTCCTTATCGAATCAAAGAACAGCAGACTACAGCTTATAACCATAACGGAAACAATGTAGACATTGATAAGGAGATGACCGAGCTTGCCAAGAATCAAATTTATTATCAGGCTTTGGTCGATCGAATAAACGGAAAGTTCAATAGTTTGGAAACTGTTCTTAAGGGAGGTAGATAAGGATGAGTATTTTTGATTCGTTAAACATTAGTGCAAGTGGTTTAACAGCACAACGTCTTCGTATGGATGTCATTGCATCAAACTTATCAAATGCAGAAACCACGAGAGCTATTCAGAATGAGAATGGCGAGTGGGAACCTTATCGGCGTAAAATGGTAGTTTTTGAGCCGAAGGAAACACCCTTTCAAAGCTTCTTGCAAAAGGCACAAGCAGATACGGTATCAGTTGGTAAAGGTGTAAGGGTTCGAGAGATAGTAGAGGATCAAGAGCCATTTAAGAGTGTTTATAATCCATCTCATCCAGATGCTGATGAAAATGGTTATGTAATGTTACCGAATGTTGATCCATTAAAGGAAATGGTGGATTTGATGAGTGCCACTAGGTCCTATGAAGCTAACGTTACTTCAGTCAACGCAACGAAGGATATGTTATTAAAAGCATTAGAAATTGGAAAGTAGGAGGGGAATAAATGTCGAGTATACAGGTGATTGGAAGTCAGCTAAGCCCATTGGAAAACATAAATCTTAAAAAAGTTACTCCGGGAGAAGCCCAAAGTAATTTCGCTGGTCAGCTTCAAAACGCTATTAATCATGTGAATCAAACGCAAATTCAGTCTGATTCAAAAACGCAGGCTCTAGCAAATGGAACCATTGATGATCTTCATGACGTTATGATAACAGCTCAAAAAGCCAGTATAACCCTTCAAACAGCCGTAGAAGTTCAGGGTAAAGTTATTGAAGCTTACAAAGAGATTATGAGAATGCAGATTTAGTGAATACGTTTTACATCAATTTTTGGATGTGGATTTGGGGGAAAATATGAACGAGAAACTACAGCTATATATACAAAAAGTGACGAATTTTTGGACGGAACGGTCATCAGCACAAAAAAGCATGATGATTGGTGGGGTGGTATTAGCAGTATTACTCATTTCTGTTCTCAGCTATTTTTCCTCCCATCCCAAAATGGTTCCATTATATAGTAACCTAACCATCCAAGAGGTAGGACAAGTGAAACAAGAGCTTGAAGCTAGGGCAATCCAACATGATGTCGGACCAGGAGGAACAACTATTTTAGTTCCAGAAGATAGTGTGGATTCCTTGTTGGTAGATTTAGCTGCTGTCGGCCTTCCTAATACAGGCCATATAGATTATTCCTATTTTAGTCAAGACTCATCGTGGGGGACAACAGATAGTGAGTTTGAGATGGTTCGCTTGGACGCCACGCAAACAGAGTTAGCTAATCTGATTACGCAAATTGATGGGATTTCAAAAGCTAAAGTGATGATAAACCAGCCGGCTAATCCTGTTTTTATAAGCGATGTAGAAATGGAATCATCTGCATCTATTGTTATACATACAGATCCGGGTTTTCGATTCGATCCAAATCAAATCCAAGGTCTTTATCGGTTAGTTTCTAAGTCAGTACCGAATCTTCCAACTGAAAACATTGTGATCATGAATCAAAATTTTGAGTACTTTGATTTAGAAGAAGAGTACACAAGTGGAAATACCTATGCTACACAACAACAAATAAAGAAAGATGTTGAAAAGGACATCCAACGAAGAGTACAGCAGATGCTTTCCACAATGATTGGGCAAGAAAAAGTAATGGTTTCGGTAACCGCTGATATTGATTTCACTCAAGAAAATCGCGTAGAAAATATCGTTGAACCAGTTAACCTAGCGACTATGGAAGGGCTACCTGTAAGTGTAGAAAGAATAAGAGAAACATACTCTGGTAATCCACCAGTTGGCGGAGTAGCAGGAACTGGGGATGAAGATGTTCCAAACTACAACACAGAAGTGGAAGGAGATAATGGCTCCTACGAATTAGTAAAGGAAACCATTAATAACGAGTTTACAAGAATTACGAAAAACATTCAGGAAAGCCCTTATAAAGTAAGGGACTTGGGGATACAAGTCGCTGTAGACCACGCTAAAATGCAACAAAATGGTGAAGAAATTCAATACCTTTCTGAAGAGGAGCAGGAAACCGTTAGAAGTGATATCACTTCTATTTTGAGTTCCATTGTTAGTACATCCGTTTCGAAGGATTATGGGGAAGTGATACCTGACAATAAGATATCTATTGTATTCCAAGAGTTCAATGGAAGGACACCTGTTGCACAAACACCTCCAGCCTTCACGATTCCTTATTGGATTTATGTTGTTGGTGGGGGAGTATTACTGTTAATTGTTATTTTAATTGGGTTATTGTTGCGGAGAAGAAAAAACAAGGAAGAAGAGATTGAAGAGTTCAAACAAGAAGAGATGATCTCTATCCCGGAAATTGATCAAGAAAAAGAAACAGATTCAACAGCCAGAAGAAAGCAGCTTGAACGATTAGCAAAAGAAAAGCCAGAAGATTTCGCGAAACTTTTAAGATCATGGATTGCAGAGGATTAAGGAGGAAGGATTATGCCGAAACATAAAGGAGAATTGACAGGACGACAAAAAGCGGCACTTCTTCTCATTTCCCTAGGACCTGACGCATCAGCCCAGGTATATAAACACTTAACAGAAGAAGAGATTGAACAACTTACATTAGAAATTTCTTCAGTAAAAAAAGTGAACTCTTCTCAAAAAGAGGAGATATTAGAACAGTTTCATGAGATCGCCCTTGCTCAAGATTATATTGCTCAAGGTGGAATCGCGTATGCAAAGACTGTTCTCGAAAAGGCTCTAGGATCGGAAAAAGCAAGTATGATAATCAATCGATTAACATCTTCCTTACAAGTTAAACCTTTTGATTTTGCAAGGAAAGCGGATGCGGCGCAGATTTTGAATTTTATACAGAACGAACATCCACAAACTATAGCGCTTGTCCTCTCCTATTTGGATTCGGTACAAGCTGCACAAATACTTTCCGAATTGCCCCAAGAAATGCAAGCCGATATAGCTAAAAGAATCGCATTAATGGATAGTACATCACCGGAGATTATCAATGAAGTTGAACAAATTCTAGAACGGAAGCTATCAGCTACAGTAACTCAGGATTATACACAAACTGGTGGAATTGAAGCAGTTGTAGATGTGTTAAATAGTGTTGATCGATCAACGGAAAGAACAATACTTGATGCATTAGAAATACAAGATCCGGAGCTTGCAGAGGAAATTAAAAAGAGAATGTTTGTTTTTGAAGATATTGTGACATTAGATAATCGAGCTATACAAAGAGTAATTAGAGATGTTGAAAATGAAGATCTAATGCTCTCGCTTAAAGTTGCAAGTGAAGAGGTTAAGGATATTGTTTTTAAAAACATGTCAAAACGTATGTCTGAGACCTTTCAGGATGAAATGGAGTTTATGGGTCCTGTTCGCTTAAGGGATGTAGAAGAGGCACAAACTCGAATTGTAGCTGTAATTCGTCGTTTAGAAGAAGTGGGGGAAATTGTAATTGCACGTGGTGGAGGTGATGATATCATTGTCTAATCTTTCCTCTACCAGGGTAATTGGACTAAAGTCGATCGAAATTCGTCAGGAAGGTTTGCACCACGACGAGGAGACTATTGAGAATTCTAAAGAAAAAATGATGTACAAATTTCAACAGGCTGAACAACAGCTTCAAAATGCTCAAAATCAAGCGGAAGCTCTGATCGAGAAAAGTAAGCTTCAAATAGAGGAAGAAAGAAAGCAGTGGGAAGTAGAAAAGGAAGAACAAAGGAAAAAGGCGATTGAGGACGGCTTCCAAGAAGGCTACCAGCATGGACAAAAGAAGGCATATGAGGATTACAAAAGTTCCCTTCAATTTGCTCAAGATACGATTGATGAAGCCAGAGTTGAGTATCTGAACATTATTAATCAATCAGAAGAGACTATTCTCGCGCTAGGTATAAAAATCGCAAGTAAAATTACACGATTATTATATGAGGATAAACCGGAGACATTCACTGAGCTTATCAAGCATGCTATCCGTGAAATAGAGGACCAACCTCAGATCAAAATATTTGTTCATCCGAAATATTATTCTTTTGTAATCGAACAAAAAGATGAACTGTTAGCAATTGTAAATCCGAAAGCGGAGTTACTGATATATCCCCATGATGAGCTGAACTCCGAAGGTTGTTATATAGAATCACCTATCGGAAGAATAGATGCAAGTATAGATACGCAGCTCCTTCATATCAGAGAAAAACTGTTCGAGCTCATAGAGGAGGAAAAGGGGTGAAAGTTGATTTCTTACTAGATGAAATTGAAAGAATGGATTCGTATAAGAGGTACGGAAAAATTCACCGAGTAGTAGGATTGACGATTGAGTCAAAGGGTCCAGAAGCGAGTGTAGGAGATCTTTGCTATATCCATCCTCCAAAGAAAAAAGGGCAAAAAATTCCTGCTGAAGTGGTGGGATTCCATGATGAAAATGTACTCTTAATGCCATTTCATTCTACACAAAACGTAGCTCCGGGATGCTTGGTAGAAGCAACTTCCAAGACTTTGGAGGTGAAAGTGGGAAGAGGTCTTATTGGTAAGGTGATCGATGCATTTGGCAAACCATTAGATGGTAAAGATCTTCCGAAAGGATTGCGCTCAGTTCCGACAGAACAGCAGCCGCCAAATCCACTGACAAGAGCTCCTATTTCTGAACCGTTACAAGTTGGTGTTCGTTCCATTGATGCTCTACTGTCAGTTGGTAAGGGGCAAAGAGTGGGGATTTTTGCCGGAAGTGGGGTTGGAAAAAGTACTTTACTAGGTATGATAGCTAGAAATAGTAATGCTGATCTAAATGTTATAGCGCTATTAGGAGAAAGAGGACGAGAGGTTCGAGAATTTATTGAAAAGGATTTGGGCCCAGAAGGGTTGAAAAAATCCATTCTTATCGTCGCTACTTCAGATCAACCGGCCTTAATGAGGATAAAAGGAGCTTATACAGCAACTGCTATTTGTGAATATTTCCGTGACCAGGGACTTCACGTTAATCTCATGATGGATTCAGTTACTCGAATTGCGATGGCCCAGCGTGAAATCGGGTTAGCGATAGGGGAACCTCCTACAACCAAAGGATATACACCTTCTGTTTTTGCGATTTTACCTAAGTTGTTGGAAAGGACAGGTCCAAATCATATTGGTGCAATAACAGCCTTTTATACCGTATTGGTTGATGGTGATGATATGAATGAGCCGATTGCAGATTCAGTTCGAGGAATACTTGATGGACATTTCGTACTGGATCGAAAATTAGCTGAACAAGGACAGTTCCCAGCAATAAATGTTCTTAACTCTATTAGCAGGGTAATGAATCAGGTCGTTGTTCCTGAACATCTTTCCTCTGCTGAAAAATTAAGATCGCTTTTAGCAACCTACAAAGAAAATGAAGAGCTTATTCAGATTGGAGCCTACAAAAAAGGTTCATCACGAGAAATAGATGAGGCTATTCAATATTATCCCAAGATCATTTCATTTTTAAAGCAAGACGTTCATGAACAAGTAACAAGAGATTCATCCATAAATCAACTGGTAGCATTGGTTGGAGGTAATAGGTAATGGGGAATATTCAATCTCTATCAAAGATTTTGAACATCAAAGACCTTGAAAAACTATCTCTTCAAAAGGAATACAAACAAATCGTAGAGCGCTTTGAAGATGTGGGTACAAAACTTTATCATGTGTTGAAAAAAAAAGAGGAAGCTGAAAAAACGGTAGAGGTAGGGTTGAAAAATAAAATGGAGGCTCATTCCCTATTTAGCTACTATCAATACATCGACAAACTTGCACATGAAGAAAGTGATCTTCAAAACGAGCTTCAAAACATACGTATGGAAATGGATCTTAAACAGCAAAAACTTACAGATGCTCATGTTGAAGTTAAAAAATTCGAGACATTGATCGATAGACAAAAGCAATACATAAAAAAGGAAGAAAATAGAATGGAAGCTTTATTCATGGATGAGTTATCCATGCTTCAATTTGTAGCAAAGCGAAATTAGGTGATGAAATGGCGAAGGATGAAAAGAATTCTGAAAAAACAGGGAAAATCAAATGGATTTTTTTTATCGTTGTCATCCCTTTCCTATTTGCCGTTGCTGTTACCTTACTTATTTTGACTGTAGCTGGAATCAATCTTTTTGATATAGCAGAAAAGTACGGGAAAGAAATTCCAGTTGTTAGAGAGTGGGTTAGCCAAGAAGAAAGTGCAGAAGAACAGTTAGATAGGTATAAGAAAATGGTTAGTGATTATGAACAGGAGATAACTTCTTTAAACCAAACCATTGAGGAAAAAGAAAGGTCAATTTCTAAATTAGAAAATCAACTGCAAGAGTTAAATCTTGTCTTAGATCAAACTAAAGAAAAGTCTATAAACATTGAAGAAGCAATGACTAACATTTCACAATCATTTGTAGAGATGGATCCTATTAATGCAGCTAATATTCTTGAAAAGTTAGAAGAACAAACAGCTTTGAAGTTACTGGAAAAACTGCCGAATGACACTAGAGGGAATATTCTCGCCAAGATGGACCCAGAAGTAGCTGCAAGACTAACAGAGTTGCTTTTGCAAAATCTATAAAAAGTTAGCCACTTGAAAGGAGGTGAAACAGTGAACACGATCATACAGTCAATGCCAACTTCTAGCATCAATTCGTTGTTTATGGGCAATAAAATACCAGAAGGAAACACATCACCCTTTAGTCTCCTTTTTAGTTCCGAAACGTCAAAGGATTTAGAAATCGATACGTTGGCTATGAACAATCTTACTCCAATTATTGAAGATCTTTTAAGAAGTATTTCTAAACTACTAAATAGCCTACAAGAAGGAGAAAAACCGGCTCCTAATCAAGAGGAAAAGGAGTTAGAGTCGATTAGTCAGCTTATAGAAGATTTGAGCTCTCAAAATCAGCTTTTTGAAGGAATAAAGCGAAGTCTGACAGAGGAGTTTGCAACTTTTTCTTCAGAAGAAAAGATGGAACTTTTGACATTCATAAAAAAACATGTCATTGAAATGGATGAAACTGCAACAACGTCTAATTACATCCAGAGTTTTTTTATTGATACAGCTCAAGTCATGATGACACCTAACTTTTCAGATTTAGATGTGGAGAAAATAACCAGTATTACTCAAAGTCTATACACCTACTCTGAGATGATCAGTAAAGAGGTTAATAGATTTTTAGCTCATTCAGGGGATTCGACTGAACAGTTAAAGGCGGCAGCACTAATTTTACAACAACTGAGGGAACTAACTAGTTTTCTAAAACAACAAAGTATCCAAGTGAATGATTCGAGTCAGTTATTCAAACGGATTTTTAGTGGAGGGAAACTTGAATCGAATCAACAGGAAATGATTCAAATACTGGTTCAAAACTATTTACGAAGGACATCTACAACTCCTAAAGGCAACTATGTACAGAATGCAACAGTCACTACACAAGACATTTCCAAATGGATAACACAGGCTATGGAACGACAAGGGATGACATTAAAAACTACGAATCAAACCCTTTATGTTCCTGAGGGTAACAGTATGCCAATGTCTAAGATTGAACAATACATTATACGTCTCCCAGTAAACCAACAGCAACAAAGACAATTTTTACAAGAATTCCAAAAAGTAGTTCAAAAAAGCCAATTCCTTCAACAAGGAGGAGTTCAACAGCTTTCCATTCGTCTACAGCCCGAGAATCTAGGAAACATGTTGATGAGATTTGTAGAAGTTGATGGGGAAATGGTTGTTAAAATTACAGTAACAAGCTTAGCAGCAAAAGAATTATTGGAAGGTAATTTGCACCAGCTTAAACACATGTTTTCTCCTCACCAGGTAGTTGTAGAAAAACAAGAAACTCTACAACAGCAAAGCTTTCTTAGTCAAAAGCAGCAGGAACAATTAAATAAAGAACAGCAATCAAGGCAAGAACAACAACAGCAACAAAGACAGGAAAACCCAAAGGAAGATCATGAGGAATCCGTATTTAAGGAATTTTTATTAAATATGAAGGTATAGGTGAAGGAAATGAAAATTGATTCATCCGTGTATTTAGATCAGCAACAGAAAACGAATGGTTCATCCGGTAGTACTCTTGGAAAAGATGATTTTCTAAAGCTATTAATGGCACAATTGCAAAATCAAGACCCATTAAATCCAATGGAAGATAAAGAATTTATTTCTCAGATGACAACTTTTTCTTCCTTAGAACAAATGATGAGTATGCGCCAGGCTATAGAAAAAATGGCTGATAATCAACAAATTAACCCAATCGTACAATATAGTTCATTTATTGGAAAAGAGGTTGACTATCAAGATATTGATGAAAGTCAGGAAATAATAACCTCAAAGGTTACTTCAGTTTATAAAATTGGAAATGGTGTAGAGTTAGAATTAGAAAATGGGTCGAGAATAACCCCGGAACAGATAACACGAGTTGGAAAGGATCAAATCAATGAATAGAGGTGGAATAGTAAATGGATCATAGAATTCATCATTTGGCACCGCAACCTTTGCCATTAAAAAGAACTGTTCCCCAGCCGAATACAGATTTTCATGGAGTATCCTTTAAAGATATACTCCAGCAAGAAAGTGATTTAAAGATTAGTAAACATGCTACTCAGCGTATGGAAGACAGAAATATCACGATTGATTCTTCCGGTTGGGAAAAAATTAATCGATTAGTCAGTGAGGCAAGGTCTAAAGGTATCACTGATTCACTTGTGGTTACAAAAGATGCTGCGCTCATTGTTAGTGCAAAAAATAAAACGGTTGTCACAGCTATGGACCGGAAAGAAGCTTCTTCACAAATTTTCACTAATATTAATGGAACGATTTTAGTAGATTAGGCTGGACCGTAATGGAGGCCTAATTGTCACTGTGGACCGATTGAAGCAGTGAAACAATCAAAAACAAAATAAGAGAGGATTGAAGTCTCATGTTACGTTCAATGTATTCAGGTATTTCAGGTATGAAAGCTTTTCAAACTAAGTTAGATGTTGTGGGAAATAATATCGCTAATGTAAATACAAGTGGATATAAGAAGAGTGTCATCTCATTTAAAGATATGATGAGTCAAACAATGACAGGTTCTCAAGCTCCTGTGGCTAATGCAATGGGTAACCCAATAAGAGGAGGAATTAACCCCTCTCAGGTGGGATTAGGAACAACTGTTGGTTCTATTGATACGGTCCATACTCAAGGAAACCGACAAACTACAAATCGTCCACTAGACTTGGCTCTCGAGGGAGATGGAATGTTTGTCCTCGCAGAAGGGAATGGAACGGCCATCACAGGATCCAATATTGATGAAACAATTGCATCTATTTCTTTTACAAGAGCTGGAAATTTTTATTTAGATAGCCAAGGATATATTGTCAATTCAAGTGGTAAATATTTAATGGGTGAAACAACATCAGTCTCTACCGCTGATTACATTCGCATTCAAATTCCGGGAGACGCGAAGAGCTTTAGTGTAGGAAAAGATGGTAGTGTAAATTACGTAGATTCAACAGGCACCGCCCAGATAGCTGGTTATATCAAGCTAGCTAAGTTTTCCAATCCAGGAGGTTTGGAGAAAATTGGGGGGAGCGAATATCAATTAACTTCCAATGCGGGTTTAACAGATTCGACTGGAGCAGTTGTACAAGCAATTAGTACCCTTTATCCAGCAGGTCAAAACGGTGCAGCCCAAATTGTAGCTGGAGCATTGGAGATGTCGAACGTTGACCTTTCTGAAGAATTCACAGAAATGATTACTGCTCAGCGTGCATTCCAAGCAAATACTAGAATTATTACAACTTCAGATGAAATTCTTCAGGAACTTGTGAATCTAAAACGATAAGTGAGGAGGATAGGAGCTGAAGTATAACTTTAGCTCCTCCTTGTACATATGATTCCTTTAAACAAATTAAATGGTGAAGAGTTTATTTTAAATGCCTTATTAATTGAACAGATTCAGTCCTTACCAGATACAACAATCACATTGATATCAGGTAGGAAAATGGTCGTTCGAAACTCATTAGACGAAGTTATGGAAAAGATTAAAAAGTATCATCAGGAAATAGGCTTACTTGGAATTTCTGTAAAGGCTGGAGGGGAAGAGTATGAAAGGTAATGTATATAAAACCATGCTTATCATTCTCATAGGAATTACTTTAATAGGAGTAGCAGCCATCGTTGTTATAGTAAACGTTAAAGATTCAGAGGCCAAAGGGTCAGAACCTTCTCTGGAGGAAATTATAGAAAATTCCTTTGATACGGAAGAAGTTGTTACAAATTTAAAAGATGATGGATTTGTCAAAATCCAATTTAAAATTGTAACTGATAGCCAAGAGACCAAAGAAGAACTATCTCTTGGAGAATTTCAGATTAGAAATATAATCATAAAAGAGTTATCAAAGATGGAAAAAGAAGAATTTAATACAGGACTAGATAATATTGAGCAATTGATCAAACTTCGTTTAAATGAAACTTTAGAGTATGGAAAAGTAACGGATGTCTACACCATCAACAAATTATTACAATAACTCTCCATATGTAAATGGGAGGTGAGGAATTTGGCTGAAGAGGTACTATCTCAAAATGAAATAGATGCTCTTTTATCTGCACTATCATCTGGGGAAATGAATGCCGACGAGTTAAAGCAAGAAGAAAAAGAGAAAAGGGTAAAAGTGTATGACTTTAAGCGCGCCTTAAGGTTTTCGAAAGATCAAATTCGAAGTTTGTCTAGAATTCATGAAAACTTTGCACGGCTGCTAACCACTTATTTTTCAGCCCAGCTGCGAACCTATATTCAAATTTCTGTAGCTTCAGTAGATCAAATTCCTTATGAAGAATTTATCCGTTCTATCCCTAAGATGACAATTTTAAATATATTTTCAGTTTCTCCTCTAGAAGGGAGGATTTTATTAGAAATAAACCCTAATATAGCGTATTCCATGATGGATCGCACCCTAGGTGGAAGAGGTATTAGTGTAAACAAAGTAGATAATTTAACGGAAATCGAAACCAAAATCATGTCTCAACTTTTTGAAAAAGCAGTTGAAAACCTGCAGGAAGCATGGAGCTCTGTCGTTGAGATTGATCCAATATTAGAAGAATTTGAAGTGAACCC
Source organism: Bacillaceae bacterium S4-13-56 (assembly GCA_040191315.1). Classification (NCBI taxonomy): domain Bacteria; kingdom Bacillati; phylum Bacillota; class Bacilli; order Caryophanales; family Bacillaceae; species Bacillaceae bacterium S4-13-56. Next base: position 118,869 of record JAWJLM010000001.1, read on the forward strand.
TCAGTTTCTACAAATGGTATCACCGAATGAAACTGTAATTGTTATATCATTGAATACAACCATTGGAGAAACAAGTGGAATGATTAATATTTGTATTCCACATGTGGTTTTGGAACCTATCATTCCTAAACTGTCTGTACATTACTGGATGCAAACACAATCAAAAGAAAGAAAGCCTGAAGAGTACGAGAGACTGTCTTCTCATGTGAAAGGTGCAACTGTAGGCGTTCAAGCTATATTAGGTGAATCTAGTATAACGATACAAGATTTATTGAGTATGGAAGTTGGAGATGTTATTGAGCTAAGACAACCTATAGATAAACCTCTTGAAATGAGAGTGGATCATTCACCAAAATTCTATATCCAACCAGGAAAGGTAAAAAATAAATTGGCAATACAAATCATGGAAGAAATTAAGGGGGGAACGATGGATGATGAGTGATGATATGCTTTCACAAGATGAAATCGATGCGCTATTAAAAGGAACCAACGATGATCAAAATACAGCAGTGGAGCAGCCCCCTGTTGACGATTTTCTTAGTGGACTAGAACAAGATGCTTTAGGTGAAATAGGGAATATATCTTTCGGAAGTGCTGCTACAGCCTTATCTACGCTACTAAACCAAAAGGTTGAGATTACAACTCCAACAACTTCTGCTGTAAAAAGAAGTTTACTAGAGCAAGAGTTTCCACAACCCCATGTAGCTGTACGCGTTACCTATACAAAAGGATTTGCTGGAATGAATGTACTTGTCATTCGTTCACAAGATGCAGCAGTTATAGCTGATTTAATGCTAGGGGGTGATGGAACAAATCCGGAAAGTGAGTTAAATGAGATTCACCTAAGTGCTGTGCAGGAAGCAATGAACCAAATGATGGGATCAGCTGCAACAAGTATGTCTACTATTTTTAACAAAAGAGTTGATATTTCGCCCCCTTCTATTGATGTATTAGACGTAAAACACGGCGAGGGGACGGAGCAAATCCCAGAGGAAGATATACTAATTAAAGTTTCCTTTCAGCTGAAGGTTGGCAATTTAATAGATTCAAGAATTATGCAGCTTTTGCCTATTGAGTTTTCTAAAGACTTGGTAGATCAATTGTTGAATCCGCAAGAAGAAGTTCTGGTCCCTCCGAAGGAGGAAATAAGAGTTTCTCAAGAAGAGAATAGCTTCCACCAAGAGTCTGGATACCAAGAGCCCGTTCATTCAACTCCAAAACACATGGGAGGATTATCCACTCGAGACGCGGAAGAGGCACAAACTGCTGAGTTTTCTGAATTTGTACCTAGCCAGATTGCTCCAAATGAACAGAGGAATTTAGATATGCTATTAGATATTCCTCTAAAGGTAACTGTTGAACTTGGAAGAACCAAAAGAACTATAAAGGATATTTTAGAATTATCAGCTGGTTCAATAGTAGAGTTAGATAAATTAGCAGGTGAGCCAGTCGATATACTTGTAAATGATAAGTTGATTGCTAAAGGAGAAGTAGTCGTCATTGATGAAAACTTTGGTGTTCGTGTAACGGACATTCTCAGTCAACGAGATCGTTTGAATAAAATACAGTAGATGTTGGTTAAGGGAGGATTTTTTTCATGGCAGATAAAATTTTAATCGTAGACGATGCAGCGTTTATGAGGATGATGATTAAGGATATTTTAACTAAAAATGGATACGAAGTTGTTGGAGAAGCGCAGGATGGTGTACAAGCAGTTGAAAAGTATAGTGAGTTAAAACCAGATCTTGTGACCATGGATATAACGATGCCAGAAATGGATGGAATTACGGCCTTAAAGGAAATAAAGAAAAAATTCTCGGACGCGAAAATTATTATGTGTTCTGCTATGGGACAACAGGCTATGGTAATTGATGCAATCCAAGCAGGCGCTAAAGATTTTATTGTAAAACCATTCCAAGCAGATAGGGTTTTAGAAGCGATTAAGAAAGCATTAGGATAAAAAAAGTGAGGGTTTCCCCATGAAACTACAAGTGTACAAAGTTTTTATTATTCTCCTTTTTACAAGTGTAATAAATCTCATCCCTTTCCAAGTTCATGCAGGAATAAACTCTGTTGAAAATGGGTTCAAAGAAGAACAACGAGAGACGAATGGGATGGAGGGAGAATTTAATGATGAAATAAATACTGTAGAGGAAGAAGGAAATACAGACTCTAGCCCTTCTCTTGCATGGACACTTGTTAAAATGGTATTTTCTTTATTTTTTGTATTAGCTCTCATTTATTTCTTATTACGATTCATTAATAAAAGAAATCGGATATTTTCAAGAGTAAAAACGTTAGAAAACTTGGGTGGACTTTCATTAGGAACAAATCGTTCCATTCAAATTGTTAGAATTGCAAATCGTTATTATGTGGTTGGAGTAGGAGACAACGTTGATTTATTAACAGAAATAACTGATGAAGATACAATAGCAGAGATTAATCAGAACCAGTATGACTTACAAAATCAGGGATTTATTCCTTCCTTAAAAAAGACAAATGTGGAGAACAAATCTACCATTCAATTTCAACAGTTATTTTCTAACGAGTTGAAAGGGATGAAAAATGGCAGGCAGACGATGATCAATCGTTATAAGGATAGAAAAGAGAATCAAGATGAATGATTTTATAGAAATTTTTTCAAGTGCAGAACCTGCAGCCATCTCCACGTCCGTTCGCTTGCTTTTGTTATTAACCATTTTGTCTCTAGCACCAAGTATACTAATTTTAATGACCAGTTTTACTAGAATTATCATTATTCTGTCCTTTGTAAGAACATCACTTGCTACTCAGCAAATGCCACCAAACCAAGTTTTAATTGGGTTAGCACTATTTTTAACTTTTTTCATTATGACACCTACATTTAATGAAGTGAATGAACAAGCATTAACCCCACTCTTTAGTGAAGAGATTACGTTAGATGAGGCTTATGATCGAGCGAGCGCACCTATCAAAGAATTCATGGCAAAACATACAAGACAAAAGGACTTAGCATTGTTTATGAATTATGCTCAGTTGGATCGTCCTGAAAGTATTGAAGATATACCGTTAACAGCACTTGTTCCGGCATTTGCTATCAGCGAATTAAAAACTGCCTTTCAAATGGGATTTATGATTTTTATTCCTTTTTTGGTTATTGATATGGCAGTTGCAAGTGTATTGATGGCCATGGGGATGATGATGCTTCCACCAGTAATGATCTCGCTCCCCTTTAAGATTCTATTATTTGTATTAGTTGATGGATGGTACTTAATTGCCCATTCAATCTTAGAAGGATTTTAGTGAAGAAAGGATGTTCCGACAATGACTAGTGACTTCGTTATATCACAAGCTGAAAAAGGGATTTACACCATCTTGATTGTTGTTGGTCCTTTATTAATTTTGGCCCTTGTTGTCGGATTACTTGTAAGTATCTTTCAAGCTACGACACAAATTCAGGAACAGACCCTTGCTTTTATACCTAAAATTGTAGCTGTATTAGTTGGACTTGTTTTCTTTGGACCATGGATGTTAAGTCACATGATTTCATATACCCTAGAAATATTTCAAAATTTAGATCGGTTTATAGGGTAGATTCATGATAGATATGATAAATATAAATACCTTTCCTGCTTTCCTTCTAATTTTTGTTAGGATCATGGCATTTTTCACGACCTTACCCATATTTTCTTATCGTAATCTACCAACACATTACAAAATCGGAATGGCCTTCTTTCTAGCCTGGATTATTTTTTATACCATTGATGTCCCTATGATTATAGTAAATGAGACTTTTATTTTATTAATTATAAAGGAAGCATTAATTGGACTTCTTATTGGATTAATAGCCTATATCATTTTGTCAGCTATACAAATTGCAGGCGGATTTATTGATTTCCAAATGGGATTTGCCATAGCCAATGTTATAGACCCACAAACGGGTGCTCAAAGCCCATTAATTGGTCAATATCTTTACATATTTGCCTTGCTATTCTTACTTGCTGTAGATGGGCATCATCTATTAATTGAAGGAATTTATTATAGTTTTCAATGGATTCCTATGCAAAAATTCATTACATTTTCTGATGGATCGATCGCTTCCTTTGTGATTCAATCCTTTAATCAAATGTTCATCATAGCATTTCAAATGTCTATCCCTATTGTTGGTTCTCTGTTCTTAGTGGATGTAGCGTTAGGAATAATTGCTCGCACAGTCCCGCAGTTGAACGTATTTGTTGTAGGGATTCCATTAAAAATACTAGTTAGTTTTTTTGTTATTTTTATATCATTGAGTTTGTATACGATATTAGTCAGAAATCTATTTGATACAGTTTTATACTCCATGAGAGGTTTAATTCAAATCATGGGAGGGACCTAAGTGAGACAAATGCGCCTGGATTTACAGTTTTTCGCGGGTGAGAAGACAGAAAAAGCAACCCCTAAGAAGAGGCAAGATTCTCGGAAAAAGGGACAAGTAGCTAAAAGCCAAGATATAAATACGGCACTTTTATTGTTCTGTATGTTTTTGCTTTTTCTTGTCTTCGGGCACTTCTTTGGAGAGAGGTTCTTGAACCTTTTCAAATATAGTTATCAGCAATATCTACATCTTGAGCTTACCCCAAGCAGTGTGACTCATATTTTTAATGAAGTGGCTATAGAGACAGCGATAACTTTAGCACCGATTTTATTAATATCCATTATTGCTGGTTTAGCTGCAAATTATCTGCAAGTTGGATTTCTATTATCTGCTGAACCGTTGAAATTTGATTTGAAGAAAATTGACCCGATTAAAGGGGCAAAAAAAATCTTTTCTGTCCGAGCGATCGTTGAGTTAGTAAAGTCATTATTAAAAATTTCTTTTATTGGAGTAGTGACCTTTTCTGTACTTTGGCTTCGGAAAGATGACATGCTAATGTTGTCTCAAAAATCCCCTGGAATAGCCATTTCATTTTTGGGTGAAACCATGGTTTGGATGGGTCTGGCTTCCTCAATCATACTTATGATTTTAGCTGTCTTAGATTATATGTATCAGAAATATGACTTTGAAAAAAACATACGAATGTCAAAGCAAGATATTCGTGATGAATATAAAAACATAGAAGGGGATCCTCTAATCAAATCAAAGATAAAAGAACGTCAAAGACAAATGGCGATGAGGCGTATGATGAGCGAGGTTCCTAATGCTGATGTTGTTATTACAAACCCAACTCACTATGCTATTGCTATTCGATATGATGAACAAAAATCAGATGCTCCCTATGTAGTTGCCAAAGGTGCTGATTATGTAGCTCAAAAAATCAAAGAAATTGCCAGACATAATCAAGTAGTAATGGTTGAAAATCGGCCATTGGCAAGGGCTTTATATGATCAGTTGGATATTGGTCAAAATATACCCGAGCAATTTTATCAAGCTGTAGCTGAAATCTTGGCATATGTGTATAGAATTCAAAAGAAAATATAGAAACATAGTGAGGTGAACCCAATGGCATTAAAGGATTTATCGGTATTGCTAGGAGTTATATTAATCATCGTTATGCTAGTAATCCCTCTAAGTGGATGGATCTTAAGCATACTTATTCTCTTTAATATTATTCTTGCATTAGTTGTCATTTTAGTATCGATGAACATAAAAGAGCCATTGGAATTTTCTATTTTTCCAACTTTGTTGCTCTTACTTACCTTGTTTCGGTTAGGATTAAATGTTTCTACTACTCGCTCAATTCTTAGTAAGGGGGAAGCAGGAGGAGTAGTTGACACTTTCGGTAATTTCGTAGTTGGTGGTGATCCACTAGTAGGTTTTGTTATTTTCCTAATTTTAGTTATTATTCAGTTTTTAGTTATAACCAAGGGTTCGGAACGTGTTTCTGAAGTGGCAGCAAGATTTACACTTGATGCAATGCCAGGAAAACAAATGAGTATTGATGCCGACCTGAATGCAGGGCTTATTAATGAACAACAAGCAAAGGCTAGACGTCAAAAAATAGAAAATGAAGCAGACTTTTATGGTTCTATGGATGGTGCTAGTAAATTTGTTAAAGGGGATGCTATTGCTGGTATTATCATTGTTTTGATCAACCTGATTGTGGGATTAATCATTGGTATGATACAAATGGGATTGCCCTTTGGGGAAGCAGTTAACATGTTTGTCCGATTAACTGTTGGGGATGGCTTAGTTTCCCAGATACCAGCATTGCTTATCTCCACTGCAACTGGTATCGTCGTAACCCGTGTAGCCTCTGAAGGAAATTTAGGAACGGATGTTACAGAACAACTATTAAGATATCCAAAGTTACTATACATTGCTGGAGGAACTATTTTTCTATTAGGCTTAACCCCAATTAATTTTGGTTTAACCACTTTTCTGTCTGGTGTTTTAGTATTAGGGGGATATCTGTTATCCCGACCAGAAACACAGCCTGAAAATGAAAGAATAGATGAAGAGGAACAAATAGATAGCAGTTCTATGAAAAATCCAGAAAATGTAGTGAACTTACTTAGCATGGATCCCATTGAATTCGAATTCGGCTACTCTCTTATACCTTTAGTGGACGCTACGCAGGGAGGAGACTTTTCAGATCGTATTGTCATGATAAGAAAGCAACTTGCTTTAGAACTTGGGATTGTTATCCCCGTTGTACGAATTCGAGACAATATACAGTTGAATCCTAATGAGTACCGTCTTAAAATCAAAGGGAATGAAGTAGCTAGAGGTGAATTATATTTAAATCATTATTTAGCAATGGGGCCGGACGACGACGATGGAATAGAGGGCATTGATACGGTTGAACCTGCATTTGGACTTCCGGCAAAATGGATTCCAGAAGAAATGCGAGATGAGGCTGAATTATCTGGATATACAGTTGTTGACCCTCCATCGGTGGTGTCCACTCATATTACAGAAGTTATTAAAAATCATTCTCATATATTAATTGGAAGACAGGAAACGAAACAGTTAGTTGATCATTTAAAGGAGCATTACCCAATCTTAGTTGAAGAGGTTACCCCTGATCCACTTAGTATAGGGAACATTCAAAAAGTGTTGGCTAAACTATTACGAGAGCAAGTCTCGATACGAAATTTACCTGTCATTTTTGAAACACTTGCTGATTTTGGAAAAATGACAACGGATACCGAATTGCTTGCAGAGTATGCTAGACAATCACTTTCTTCACAAATATCAAGGCAATACGCTCAGGATGGGAGATTAAAGGTAATGACCATATCAGGCAGAGTAGAAAAGATAATTGCAGAAAACATACAACAAACTGAACATGGAAGCTATTTATCTATGGATCCTGAAACACAACAAGCTATTATTCAGTCGGTCGTTCAACAGGTTGAACATATTTCATTACAACAAGATGTGCCAGTTTTGCTTTGCTCACCCGCTGTGCGAATGTATGTAAAACAATTGTTATCCCGTCATCTCCCTCAAGTGGTCGTATTGTCTTACAATGAATTGGAGCCAAATGTTGAGGTTCAAAGTGTAGGGGTGGTGAATGTCGCATGAAAGTAAAGAAGTTTGTTGCACCCACTATGCCAGAAGCTATGAAGAAAATAAGAAAAGAGTTAGGTGAAGAAGCTGTTATCTTGAACTCCAAGGTAGTAACAACAGGCGGTATCATGGGAATGTTTAGAAAGAAGAACATCGAAGTAATTGCTGCTATAGACCCTAAGCCAAAGCAGGAAAAACCAGTTGAACCAGTTCTGTTGAGTAAGGAAAGAGTACTCCCTAACGAATCAATCAAAACCAATCCGGATAAAACAGTAGATTTAAGCAACGAGGTCTTAAAAGAAATTCAAGAGTTAAAAGAACTCTTGAATAAAAAATCTCTTTCAAAGGGGACGCATTACCCACCAACTCTTCAAACGATTTATGAACATTTAATAGATCAAGAGATGGATGAAAGTGTCGCGCAAAAGCTTGTAACTACAATTTTTGAAAAGGATTATATAGCTTCTCCCAATGCCACAAAAGAAACAGCAATGAGCTGGCTGAAAAATGAGTTGAAGATGAGGATGAGTTCTCTAGATTTTGGTGGCGTTTATTTTGATACGAAGTACATTCACTTAGTAGGCCCAACCGGAGTAGGGAAAACGACTACTTTAGCTAAAATAGCAGCCGAGAGTGTCATAAAGCATAATAAGAAAGTCGCCTTTATCACCACAGATACGTACCGAATCGCAGCCATTGACCAATTAAAAACATATGCTAAAATCTTAGATGTTCCTCTGGAAGTTGCTTACAACTTAGAGGACTTTAAGAAAGCCAAAGAGAAATTTGAACATTACGATTTAATATTGGTAGATACAGCAGGGCGAAATTATCGAAACCCTAAATATGTTACAGAGTTGAATAAGGTGATTGAGTTCGACGAAAAATCAGAAATTTATTTAGTCTTATCACTAACTTCTAAGGCTCGTGACATGAATGAAATTTTTGAGCAATTTTCTTCTGTTCCTATTGAAAAGTTTATATTTACTAAAGTAGATGAGACATCCCGATATGGTACTATGGCAAGCATGATACTTGAACATCGTATTGGAGTAGCTTATCTTACGAATGGGCAAAATGTACCAGATGACATAAAAGCGGCTTCGTACGAAAGTATTATTTCAACGATAGTTGGTGAAAACTAATGCGAGATCAAGCAGAGCAATTAAGGGAAAAGCTATTACAAAAGCACAAAGGTGAAGCCAAAACCATCGCCATTGTAAGTGGAAAAGGCGGTGTTGGAAAGTCGAATGTTGCCTTAAACTTTGCACTTTCTTTGTCAAAGAAGAAGAAGAAAGTATTACTCTTTGATTTAGATATCGGAATGGGGAATATCGATATTTTGTTAGGACTTTCTCCAAAATATACGATTGTCAATTTATTTCATGATCAATTGTCGATTCATGATATTATTGAGGTAGGTCCAGAGTCCCTATCCTATATTGCAGCTGGAACAGGTCTTTCTGATATTTTTCAATTAGACGAAGAGAAATTCAACTTTTTTCTAGACCAGTTTCAATCTTTGTTAAACATATATGACTTTATTCTGTTTGACATGGGGGCAGGAATCTCTGTAGAAACCTTGCATTATGTACTTGCTGCGAATGAATGTTTTGTGGTTACCACTACAGAACCTACATCAATGACAGATGCTTACGGAATGATTAAACATATCGCGAAAAGAGATTCAAAACTCCCAATGTATTTATTAGTTAATCGGGCTTATAATGACTCTTCGGGAAAAGAAACAATGAAAAGACTCCAAAATGTAGTTCAACAATTTCTGAGTTTAGACTTGAACCCGTTAGGAATCTTGCCAGATGACCGAACGGTTACAAGGGCTGTTTCACGGCAAATTCCTTTTCTATTGTTTGATCAAAAGGCAATGGTATCTGTGGCTATGGAGCATATAGTCAATCAATATCTTGAAGAACATATTGATCTGTCTAAAAAGCTGCCGTTTACTTTTGTTTCGCGGCTTAAACATTACTTACTAGAAAGGTAGTCATACTTATGGATTCAATCACTGTTTTAGTAGTAGATGATTCAGCCTTTATGCGAAAAATGATAACTGATATGTTAGAACAGGACCATAGAATCCGTGTGGTTGGTACCGCTAGGAATGGTCAAGATGGTTTGAAAAAAATAAAAGAGCTTTCTCCTGATGTTGTGACCCTTGATGTGGAAATGCCAATAATGGATGGCTTAAATGCATTGCAAGAAATAATGAAGGAACATCCTCTTCCAGTAGTTATGTTATCAAGTGTTACGAAAGAAGGAGCAACAAGTACATTCCAAGCAATGGAAATGGGAGCCATTGATTTTGTATTAAAGACATCTGGAGCCATTAGCTTAGATATTGAAAAGGTCCAAAATGAACTAATCAATAAAGTTATTGCTGCTTCTAAGACGGATATGAATCTACTTCTTAAGCCTATTTCTAAAGTGAAAATGAATGCACCAAAAGAAAGTCAAAAGCGTAAAGAGTTATACAAAAATAAAATCTCGCATGCTAAAAAAATAGTAGCAATCGGAACTTCAACAGGAGGACCAAGAGCATTACAGCAAGTCTTAACTCAGTTACCAGCAACTATAGAAGCACCTATCCTGGTGGTTCAACATATGCCCCCAGGTTTTACTCGCTCCTTAGCTGAACGGCTGAATTCTTTATGTAAGATTACCGTTAAAGAAGCAGAGAATGAGCAAGTTCTAGAAAACGGCGTTGCATATATAGCACCGGGAAATTTTCATTTAAAAGTAAAACAAAAAGGCGTCCAACTTTTAACAGAAATAAATCAGGCAGAATTAGTGAATGGTCATCGTCCTTCTGTAGATGTGCTATTTGATTCCATTGCTAGGATATCCAATTATGAGAAAATTGCTGTGATCATGACAGGCATGGGATCTGATGGTGCGAAGTCTTTATATTCCCTAAAGACTTCTGGTCAAAATTCAACGATTATCTCAGAGTCACAAGAAACTTCTGTTGTGTTTGGAATGCCCAAAGCTGCTATTAACACAAAGATGGTTGACTATGTGGTCGACCTCCAAAATATTGGTTCGAAAATTGTAAATATAGTTGAAAATAGAAGATAATTTGAGGGGGGTATAAGAAATGGATATGAATCAATATATTGATGTGTTTATTGATGAAAGCAAAGAGAATTTACAATCAATGAACGACTTGTTGTTAGAACTCGAAAAGAGTCCCACAGATTTAGATATCGTTGGAGAGATTTTTCGTGCAGCACATACTTTAAAAGGAATGTCTGCCACAATGGGTTTTCAAGACTTAGCTAATTTAACTCACAAAATGGAAAATGTGTTAGATGGAGTGAGAAATCAACAAATTGTAGTGACCTCTGATATTTTAGATGTGGTCTTTGAATCAGTCGATGACTTGGAAGCCATGATTCAGGATATAGCATCTGGTGGAAATGGGAAACGCGACGTATCTCTTGTAGTTCATAAACTCCAGGATATAGAAGAAGGTCGTTACATAGCGAATAATAGTCAGAATGAAGTAGCAGCAGCGACGCAAGTACATACTAAAGTTGAGAACTCTTTTAAGCGATTAGATGAATTTGAATTAAGTGTGTTGGAAGAATCAAGAGAACAGGGATACCAAAACTTATACGTCTATGTTCAATTAAGAAATGATTGCTTGTTAAAAGCAGCAAGAGTATATATGGTTTTTGATGTTCTAGAGCAGATTGGTGAAATTATTAAATCAAATCCCTCAGTGGAAGCACTTGAGGAAGAACAATTCGACTATGAGTTTACAGTTTTGTTAGTTACAAAGGAAACCCCTGAAGATGTAAAACAAAGGATATTAAAGGTTTCAGAGATTGATAAAGTGGAAGTAGAAATATTTAATCAAGACTCTTTTTCGAAACAAAAGGAAGAACAATTTAATCCCAAAGAGCCGTCTTCCTCTTCTGGTAAAGATAAGGAAAGCACTGAAAAATCATCTACCCAAAAATCTCAAACAACAGGAAAAACGATTCGTGTAAATATAGACAGGCTTGACGTACTAATGAATTTATTTGAAGAACTAGTCATTGATCGTGGAAGATTGGAACAAATCTCAAATGAACTGGAACATCAAGGACTACACGAAACAGTGGAAAGAATGTCAAGAATCTCTGGTGATTTACAAAGTATTATTCTCAATATGCGTATGGTTCCTGTAGATCAAGTTTTTAATCGATTCCCAAGGATGGTAAGACAATTAGCTAAAGATCTACATAAACAAGTAAACCTTGAAATATCAGGGGCTGAAACAGAATTAGATAGAACAGTTATTGATGAAATTGGTGATCCGCTTGTTCATTTAATAAGAAATGCTTTGGATCATGGAATTGAATTACCAGAAGAACGATCTCGAAAAGGGAAACTTGAAGAAGGCATGCTTTCCTTAAGAGCCTATCATAGTGGTAACCATGTGTTTATCGAAATTGAAGATGATGGCGCTGGTATCAATCGCGAGAAGGTGGTTCAAAAAGCTATTCACAATGGACTAGTATCGAAGGAGCAAGCTCAATCCTTATCTGATTCACAAATCAATGAGCTCATTATGGAAAGTGGTTTTTCAACAGCGGAAAAAATTTCAGATGTGTCGGGTCGTGGGGTAGGGTTAGATGTGGTAAAGAATACAATTGAATCTCTTGGTGGCTCTATTTTTATTGAGTCAAAATTAGACAAAGGTTCACTTTTTTCTATACAGCTTCCTTTAACACTCTCGATTATTTCTGTCATGTTAGTAGAGATTCAGGAGGAGAAATTTGCAATCCCTCTTTCCTCCATCATTGAAACTGCTATTGTAAAAAAAGAAGAAATTATGAGCGCTCACCATAAAAAGGTGATTGATTTCCGAGGAAAAGTAGTACCTCTTGTCTTCTTAAAAGATGTCTTTGATATTCCTACTGGTGACTCAGAAGATTCATTCTTTTCTATAGTGATTGTGAGAAAAGGAGATAAGATGGCAGGGCTTGTTGTTGACTCTTTAATTGGTCAGCAAGAGATTGTGCTTAAGTCCTTAGGAAATTATTTAACAAATGTTTTTGCTATTTCTGGGGCAACGATACTTGGAGATGGTCAAGTAGCCTTAATTATTGATAGTAATGCACTTATAAAATAAGGAGGATCTGTTATGGCAGAGTCAATTGCGCAAGATCTAAAGGTTATTGTATTTCGATTAAAAGATGAAGAATATGGAGTCCCTGTACAACAAGTTGGTTCAATTGAAAGAATGCAACATATTACAAGAGTGCCAAATACCCCTGAATTCGTAAAAGGAGTCATTAATTTAAGAGGAGTGGTTACTCCTATTCTTGATTTAAGAAAGCGATTTGGAATAGAAAATGTTGATTATACAGAGAGTACTAGAATTATTATCGTCTATGTTGATGATATTGAAGTTGGCTTGATCGTCGATGCGGCTAATGATGTCATTGACATTCCGACAGATGCGATTGAACCAGCCCCTGAGGTTGTCGGCACGATAGATGATGATTATATACATGGTGTTGCAAAATTAGATAAGAGATTACTTGTTTTATTAGATTTGAAGAATACTCTATCTCATGGTGAAGTTAAGGAAATAAAAACGATGGAAGGGTCTAGGGAACAGTGACACTAAAAGATTTCTCTACCTATCATCTGGATATATTAAAAGAAATTGGAAACATTGGGGCGGGCCATGCAGCTACGTCCCTTTCGACCATCCTTAATAGAAAGATTAATATGAGTGTACCCTCTGTTCGAGTGGTAGACTTTAATGAAGTTATGGAGATTATTGGCGGACCTGAAAAGGTAGTTGTTTCTGTTTTTTTGAGAATAGAAGGGGATGCTCCTGGAAGTATGTTTTATCTTCTTTCCCCTGAACAAGCTAGTCGTTTTGTCAAACAAATGACAGGTGAAGATTCCTTTTTTTTAGATCAAACATCGTATTCAGAGATTTCGATTTCTGCTATTCATGAGTTAGGAAATATCTTGGCAGGATCTTACTTAACATCACTATCAGATTTTACCAATTTAATGCTTCAATCTTCAGTGCCTTCCATGGCTGTCGATATGGCAGGATCTATTTTAAGCTTTGGGCTCATAGAACTGTCACAGATCAGTGACTATGCCATTATTATTGATACATGCTTAAGCGATGATAGTGTTATGGCATCAAAAGATGTGGAAGGGCATTTTCTTTTACTGCCCGACCCGAAATCATTTTCGGTTATTTTTCGAGCATTAGGAGTTAATGAAGATGAATGAAGTGATTGAAATTGTAAAGGTTGGAATAGCTGATTTAAACATTATTAAGGCCCCACAAGTCATTCGAACTTCAGGATTAGGATCTTGTGTTGGTGTTGTCATCTATGATTCTAATCAAAAATTGGCCGGAATGGTTCATGTTATGCTACCAGATTCCTCTTTTGCTAAAGAACCATTTAATAAAGCAAAATATGCAGACTCTGGGATTGATGAGCTCGTATTTTTGCTTGAAAACAATGGTATTTTCCGACATAAAATGAAAGCCAAAATAGCTGGAGGGTCACAAATGTTTCAATTTGCATCCACCAATGACACAATGAGGATTGGTCCAAGAAATGTCGAAGCGGTGAAAAAGAAGCTTGACCAATTACGAATTAGAATTCTAGCAGAAGATGTTGGAGGGCAAAGTGGAAGAACAATTGAGTTTAATCCTTTGACAGGACTTTTAAAGGTGAGAACAGTTAACCTAGGGGAAAAAGAGATCTAAATTTTTGTGAGGAAGGAGGTAACCAATGGAAAAGCAATCTTCTCAAGAACAGATGCTCTGGAGAAACTGGGCAAACAAACGAGATTCTGAGGCTGCCAATGAACTCATTAAATATTATATTCACCTTGTACATTATCATGTTCAGCGCATTTCTGTTGCGTTACCACAAAGTGCAAACAAGGATGATTTATTTAGCTTAGGTTTAATTGGTTTATATGACGCTCTAGAAAAATTCGAAATGAATAGAGATTTAAAGTTTGAGACCTATGCATCCTTTCGAATTAAAGGAGCCATCCTAGATGGACTAAGAAAAGAGGATTGGTTGCCTCGGTCTATGCGTGATAAAACGAAAAAAATTGAGACGGAGTATAGAAAACTTGAACAAGAGCTAAATCGAACCCCTACCATAAAAGAAATAGCAAATCAATTGTCCCTTCCTGCAAAAGAAGTGGAAGATGCCATGAAGGACTCTTTTTTCTCACATATCCTTTCTATAGAAGAAAAGCCAAAGGAATTTGATTCAAAGCAAAGAGAAGGTATTGGCTATAGTTTACCTGATGAAACATCAAAGCAACCTGATGAAGAGCTTTTATATAGTGAAACAGTCGAAGATTTGCAACAGGGGATAAGACAATTAAATCAAAGCGAACAAATGGTGGTTAGTCTTTTTTATCACGAAGAACTGACTCTTACGGAAATAGGACAAGTTTTGGGATTAACTACTTCAAGAATCTCCCAAATTCATTCTAAGGCTCTATATAAATTAGGAAATTATCTTAAAAAAGCTCATGCTATTTAGTGGATGAAGAAAAGGAGGACTAACTTTATGCCTGTGACACAACATTGCTCGGATTTCTTTCAGATTCATGTACAACCCGGAAAAATGGAGGCCGCTCTTGTAATTCAGCAAAGCTATGCATTAGAGGAACCATTATCAGTGGAGCAATTAAAGGAATTCTTAAACGAAAATCATATTGTTCATGGTACTTTAGAGGATGTACTTCTCCAAATAGCTTCCATGGAGTTCTTAGAAGAGGGTACAATTGTGGTAGCCAAGGGCACTCCTCCAGTACACGGAAAAGATGGTTTTATTAAATATGAGCAGAAATATTCAAGAAAGCTAGATCTTGATGATCGAAGGAATATTAATTTTCGAGAAGTGATGACGATCCCAACAGTGGTAGAAGGCGAAAAGATCGCCACCATTTTTTCTCCAACTCTAGGAGAAAGTGGAATGAATGTCTTGGGTGAAGCCGTTCCTGCAGTACCAGGAAAAAAAGTTTTGATAAAACCAGGAAAAAATACAGAATGGAAAGAGGAAGAGCAGGCCATTTATTCTATGATTGATGGTCAGTTAAGTGTTGAGCCGCGTGCCGTTCATGTGTATCCTCAGTATGAAGTTAATGGGGATATAACAATGAAAATAGGGAATCTGAATTTTGTTGGAACAATTGTTATTCGTGGAAATGTGCCAACAGGCTACCAAATAATAGCAGATGGAGATATAAAAATCTATGGTCTTGTTGAAGGTGCAACCTTAATTGCAGGCGGATCTATTTTTATATCTGAAGGAATTGTAGGATCCAATAAAAGTCGAATTAAAGCAGGGACAGATGTCAGAGTAGGCTACATTAATCAAGGTCATGTAGTTTCTAACAGAAACATTTTTGTAGAGAACTCTATTTTACATAGCCAATGTGTTGCGAAAGAACATATATATTGTCAAAGAGGGAATATCATAGGAGGTTCACTTTCAGCAGGTGTATCCATTCATGCAAAAGATATTGGAAATCGAATGAGTACAAAAACAGAATTGTTTTTAGGAATGAATAAAGAAAGTATAGAAAAAGTGAAGAAATTGAATGAGGAAAAGGAAGAGGTCGTCAATTCCATAAAAAAGCTAGAACTTATTGGTGAAAAGTTAAAATTAAAAGAAGAAAAAATATCATCTTTAACTCCGAAAGAAAAGGTAGTCTTGTTAAGACAAAGAAATTCTCTGACTCAATCCGTAGAAAGATTGGCTCAAGTCGATGAAGAACTACTTCTATTAAAACATGATCTTAAATTAATGGAAGAAGCACATGTAATTGTTACTGGAGTTATGTATTTAAATGTTGATATTTCTTTCGGAAAATATAGAAAAATAATAAATCATGTTTATCAACATGTTAAAATTAAATTAGAAAATAAAGAGGTTGCGATTACTAGTTTATAGATTCTTGTCAGCTGAGATCCTTCTATCAGGTTTAAAGGTAACGTGAGGAGTGAGGAAATGAGCTGGAAGTCCATTGAAATGCAGGTTGCTCTTCCAAGAACACAAGATATTGGGAAAATTCAAGAATTGATGCAGTCTAGGTCTACCCAACAGCAGGAAATGATAACGGCCAGCCAATTGCAGTATGAGGAATTAAAAAGAACAACAGTGAATCAAATGGGGCATAAGAATGATGTTATTCTTCGCGACGAGAAAAATACAAAAAAGGAATTGGGAAAGAAAAAATCACAAAACAATCAGTCAAGAGATACAACTGAAAATCACCCGTATCTTGGGAAGAGAATTGACTTGAAAGGATAAGTAGATGCAAACTTATTTATTAGTTATAAGTTTTTTATTACATGGTTTAACTATTTTTTGGATCATTGTACTCTCACAAAGAGTTCAAAAAAGCAAAGAACTCGAGCTGCGCCAAGAAAAAGTAGCGAAAGAGATTGAGGATTTGTTTACAACTTACCTTTTAGAAATAAAAGAAGAAAATGAACGTTTAACACAGCTCATCAAAGGAGATGCTGTTAGCAAACCAACCAATAGTTATTCTAAAAACCTTGAAAATAAAAACACTAATCATAAAAAAGACACTAATCTAAACGATTCCTTTCCTGCATTAGATTCTAACCTTCACGATATAGTAGAGGAATCTTTGAGTGCTAAGGTATATCATCTATATGATCAAGGATATTCTATTGAAGAAATTGCTAGAAAACTGGATCGGGGAAAAACCGAAATAGAACTTCTTGTCAAATTTCATCCGATTAAGTCATAATTTTACTTGATTGCACCATTCTCATGTGATATATTTACTTTTGGTGTCAAACACACACGCTTGTGGAATGTCTCATTGGTGCTCTTTAAAAGGGTCTTGAGTCGTGATGAATCAAGCGGAGGGAAAAAACCATTAGGAGGAAAAAACATGTCAGTAATTTCAATGAAACAACTTCTTGAAGCTGGTGTTCATTTTGGACATCAAACTCGTCGTTGGAATCCGAAGATGAAAAAGTACATCTTCACAGAACGTAATGGGATTTACATCATCGACCTTCAAAAAACAGTTAAGAAGGTTGAGGAAGCATATCAAGTTATTCGTGATATCGCTGCTGATGGAGGAACAATCCTTTTTGTTGGTACAAAGAAGCAAGCACAAGATTCTGTAAAAGAAGAAGCAATTCGTTGTGGAATGTACTTCGTCAACCAACGTTGGCTAGGTGGTACATTAACAAACTTTGAAACGATTCAGAAGCGAATCAAACGCCTAAAGGATATCGAAAGAATGGAAGAAGATGGAACTTTCCAAGTGCTTCCTAAGAAAGAAGTTGTACAACTTCTTAAAGAAAAAGAACGTTTAGTAAAATTCCTTGGTGGAATTAAAGATATGGATCGCATTCCTGATGCGCTATTTATTATCGACCCACGTAAAGAACGTATTGCGGTTGCAGAAGCTCATAAATTAAATATTCCAATTATCGGTATCGTTGATACTAACTGTGATCCAGACGAAATTGACCATGTGATCCCAGCTAATGATGATGCGATTCGTGCTGTTAAACTTCTTACTGCTAAAATGGCTGACGCTGTACTTGAAGCAAGACAAGGTGAAGGTACTGCGGAAGAAGTGGTAGAAGAGGAAGTAGGAGCAGTACAAGAATAAGAAATGAATGGAAAGGTGATAAGAGGAAGAAAAGCCTTTTATCACCTTTTTTTCAGAAATCATAGGATAAAGATGAAAAAAGATACTTAGAATACAACTGGAAAGATAAAAGGAGGCAATACAATGGCAGTAACTGCTCAAATGGTAAAAGAACTTCGTGAAAAAACTGGCGCTGGTATGATGGATTGCAAGAAGGCATTAACTGAAACTGATGGGGATATGGAAAAAGCGATAGACTATCTTCGTGAAAAAGGTATTGCAAAAGCTGCGAAGAAAGCGGACCGTATTGCTGCGGAAGGATCAGCTAACATTGTAGTAGATGGAAATACAGCGGTACTAATTGAAGTAAACTGTGAAACTGATTTTGTTACTAAAAATGATCAGTTTAAAACACTTCTTGAAGAACTTGGACAACATATCCTTTCTCAAAAACCTGCTGATGTTGAAGGGGCTCTAAACCAAAAACTGAATGGTGAAGGAATCCCAGTGGGAGAGCACATTAATAGTGTAATTGCTAAGATTGGGGAAAAAATCTCGCTTCGCCGTTTTGCTATTTTAGAAAAAGGTGAAAATGCTGCATTTGGTGCTTACTTACATTTAGGAGGGCGCATTGGAGTTTTAACTGTACTTGATGGGACTACTGATGAAGACCTTGCAAAGGATGTTGCTATGCATGTTGCTGCAGCAAATCCACGTTACCTATCTACTGACAGTGTATCCTCTGAAGAAATTGCTCATGAGCGTGAAGTGTTAAAGCAACAAGCTTTAAATGAAGGTAAGCCTGAAAAAATTGTAGAGAAAATGGTAGAGGGACGTTTAAATAAATTTTTTGAAGAAATTTGTTTGTTAGAGCAAGGCTTTGTTAAAGATCCTGATCAAAAAGTTAAGAAATACGTTGCAGATAAAGGTGCTTCTGTTGTTACTTTCGTACGCTATGAAGTTGGCGAAGGTATGGAAAAACGTGAAGATAACTTTGCAGAAGAAGTTATGAGTCAGGTGAAAAAATAAGATTTTCATAAGGGGGACACATTTGTGTTCCCTATTTTTGAAAAAATTTTATTGGAGGTCCATATGACAACAGCGCGCTATCGTAGAATTGTGTTAAAATTAAGTGGAGAAGCCTTAAGTGGTGATATAGGATATGGAATTGATCCTAAAGTTATTCAATCGATTTCTACTCAAGTTAAAGAAGTAGCAGAACTTGGTGTTGAAATTGCTATTGTTGTCGGCGCAGGTAATATTTGGAGAGGAAAAGTAGGAAGTGAAATGGGTATGGACCGCGCAACAGCGGACTATATGGGAATGCTTGCTACTGTCATGAATTCTTTAGCCCTCCAAGACAGTTTAGAAAATAACGGAATTCCTACTCGTGTTCAATCTTCTATCGAAATGAGGCAGGTGGCTGAACCATATATTCGCAGAAGAGCCATTCGCCACTTAGAAAAAAACCGTGTTGTCATTTTTGCAGCAGGGACTGGCAACCCTTATTTTTCAACCGATACAACTGCTGCATTACGAGCAGCGGAAATTGAGGCAGATGTCATTTTAATGGCAAAAAATGATGTCGATGGAGTTTATACTGCAGATCCAAAACTTAACAAAGATGCTAAAAAGTACGATGAATTATCATACTTAAAAGTTTTAAATGAAGGATTAGGAGTTATGGATTCAACTGCATCCTCTTTATGTATGGATAATGACATCCCAATCCTCGTATTTTCAATATCAGAAGAAGGAAACATTAAAAAGGCTGTAATGGGCGAAAACATAGGAACTATTGTGAGGGGGAAATAATATGTCAGAAGCTGTCATAAAAGAAACAAAGGAAAAAATGCAAGCCGCTGTTAATGCCTTTACTCGTCAATTATCAACAGTTCGTGCGGGTAGAGCAAATCCTGCTCTCTTAGACCAGGTGCATGTAGATTATTATGGAGCGTCCACACCATTAAAGCAATTAGCTACTATTTCTGCTCCTGATGCACGTTTACTTCTTATTACTCCATATGACAAAACTTCCATTGGAGATATTGAAAAGGCTATTCAAAAAGCAGACCTAGGCTTGTCTCCATCTAGTGATGGTAATGTAGTAAGAATTAATATTCCGGCACTTACTGAGGAACGTCGTAAAGAATTAGTGAAAGTGGTTCGGAAATATGCTGAGGAAGCAAAAGTCCATGTTAGAAATATCCGTAGAGATAGTAATGATCACTTAAAGAAGCTTGAAAAAGATGGAGAATTAACAGAGGATGAGCTTCGCGGATATCAAGATGATGTTCAAAAAGTAACAGATAAGTTTGTAAATGAAATTGACTCTCTTACTCAGAATAAAGAAAAAGAAATGATGGAAGTATAATACATTTCCATGTACAATAAGATGAGACCCTCTTTTTAAGGGGGTTTTTGTACATTTTCCCGCATTAACGGGCAGTATTACCCCCACTATGAATTTTTGTGGATATAATAAAGGCAACAGGTGGGAAAACTGTTATTCAAATGGAGGATTAAAATGGATGTAAAGCTTCCTTTTTTTCAAAAGAAAAGAAAACAACCCCAAACAACCCAATTAGATAAAAATAATATCCCTAAACATATTGCAATAATAATGGATGGTAATGGACGTTGGGCGAATAACAAGGGGTTACCTAGAATAGCCGGACATCATGAAGGGATGAAAGTTGTCCGAAAAATAGTATCGCACTCATCTAGATTAGGAGTTGAGATATTAACCTTATATGCCTTTTCAACTGAAAACTGGAAAAGACCTAAATCAGAAGTGGATTTTTTAATGAGACTTCCGGAGGAATTTCTGGATACATACTTGCCTGATCTTTATGAAAATAACGTAAAAGTTATTTGTATTGGGGACCCTTCTAACTTACCTCCACATACTCAGAAAGCATTAGAATCTGCTATGGAAAAAACGAAAAACAATACAGGAATGAAATTAAACTTTGCTTTAAATTATGGAAGTCGCAATGAAATAGTATGTGCCGTTAACCAAATCATAATGGATAAAGAAAACGGTGTTATCTCTGATCAAGAAATAACGGAAGATCTGTTTTCTTCCTATTTATATACAAAGTCTATTCAGGACCCTGACCTGCTCATTCGGACAAGTGGAGAAATTCGGTTAAGCAATTTCTTGCTGTGGCAAGTTGCTTACACAGAATTTTGGTTTACCGAAGTGTTGTGGCCTGATTTTTGTGAAAATGAGTTAAATAAAGCCCTGTTAGATTATCAAAAACGGAAAAGAAAATACGGGGGCATTTAAGGTGGTCGGATAAAATGGTTCAACGAATAATTACAGCAGTCATTGCAGCACTACTTTTTTTACCCTTTGTGATCTTAGGGGGATGGGCCTTTAGAATAATAACCGTGATTCTTGCAGTAGTTGGCCTATTTGAGTTATTTCGAATGAAAAGTATTCCAATCTTTTCAACCTCTGGTTTTCTTTCAGTATTGGTGATTTGGGTAATCATGCTACCTGAAGTTCCCTTCGGATTAACTAAAATGGAGATTATTTTGGTTTATGCTCTTCTCCTATTAGCGTATACAGTTCTCGTAAAAAATCGATTTACTTTTGATGAAGTTGGATTCTTACTTTTGTCAATTGTTTATGTGGGAATGGGATTTTATTATTTACTTGAAACTAGGAGTGCTGGACTAGAATTTATTATTTATGCCTTTGCTGTTATTT
The DNA here is from genome assembly GCA_040191315.1 of Bacillaceae bacterium S4-13-56. Lineage (NCBI taxonomy): Bacteria > Bacillati > Bacillota > Bacilli > Caryophanales > Bacillaceae > Bacillaceae bacterium S4-13-56. The sequence continues at coordinate 140,720 of JAWJLM010000001.1, forward strand.
GGGCAACGGATTCTGGAGCTTATTTTTTCGGAAGGGCTTTTGGTAAAACAAAACTTTGGCCTTTGATTAGTCCCAAGAAGACAGTAGAAGGGTTTATTGGAGGAATCGGTTTAGCAGTCATCACAGCTTTGATTTTCCAATATATATATCCAATCCATTCCTCTGTGTGGATTGTCATTATCGTTACTATTTTCACTTCTATTTGTGGACAAATTGGTGATTTAGTTGAATCGGCATTAAAACGTCATTATAATGTAAAGGATTCGGGAAAACTTCTTCCTGGTCATGGAGGAATTCTCGATCGTTTTGATAGCCTTATATATATTTTACCGATATTGCATTTTGTACAATTTATATCATAATTATTATTATACAGGAGAGAAATTATGAAAAAAATCGGGTTGCTAGGTGCAACAGGTTCAATCGGGATTCAAACCCTTGATGTGATAAGAGAACATTCTGATCAGTTTCAGTTAACATCGTTATCCTTTGGAGCAAATGTTAAAAAGGCAGTTTCCATCATTAAAGAGTTCAACCCGAAATTTGTGGTTGTTAAGGATAGTCAAACGAAGGTAGAGTTGAATACCTACTTTCCCACTTTACCTATAGACGTAGGAAAAGAGGGAATGGTTCAAATAGCTAGGGATGATAAGACGGATATATTTGTGAATGCTGTCATGGGTAGTATTGGATTAGAGCCGACTTTAGAAGCAATAAGATCAAATAAAACCGTAGCTATAGCAAACAAAGAAACTCTTGTTACAGCAGGACATCTAGTGATGGAAGAGGCTAACCTCCATAAAGTAAGAATCCTGCCTGTAGATAGTGAACACTCTGCTATTTTTCAATGTCTGCAAGGTGAAAATCCAAAATCCATTTCACGCCTTCTTTTAACTGCATCTGGAGGAAGTTTTAGAGACTTAACACGACAACAATTAGAAGACGTTACCGTTGAACGAGCTTTAAAACATCCAAACTGGAGTATGGGAGCGAAAATCACGATTGATTCTGCGACCATGATGAACAAAGGTTTGGAAGTTATTGAGGCTCATTGGTTATTTTCTGTACCTTACGAACAAATTGATGTTCTTCTCCATAGAGAGAGCATTATTCATTCAATGGTTGAATTTAGGGATCGGAGTGTAATTGCACAAATGGGGACTCCAGATATGAGAATACCTATTCAATATGCACTTTCTTATCCTGAACGTTTAAGCTTCCAGCATTCTGAACCATTAGATTTATTGAAAGTTGGGAAATTGCATTTTGAACAAATGAGTTTTGAGAGGTTCCCTTGCTTGAAACTTGCTTTTGAAGCAGGTAAAGTAGGAGGAACAATGACAACTGTTTTAAATGCTGCCAATGAGGAGGCTGTTTCACAGTTCCTTCAGCATAAAATTTCTTTTTTACAAATTGAGGAAATGATAGAAAAAGCATTAGAGCAACATATTTCTATCAAACACCCATCTCTTGATACGATATTACAAGTAGATGAAGAAACGCGAAGAAGAGTACATTCGTTTTTAACATAAAAGGTAGGTGGATGATGTGCAAACAGTAATAGCTTTTATCCTAATGTTTGGGTTGCTTGTTTTTATTCATGAATTTGGACATATGATTTTTGCAAAACGGGCTGGAATGCTTGTTCGTGAGTTCGCCATTGGAATGGGCCCAAAGATGTTCTCTATTCAAAAAAGCGAAACACTTTATACCATTCGTTTGTTACCTATTGGAGGATATGTTCGGGTTGCCGGGGAAGATCCTGAAATTATTGAGTTAAAACCAGGACATCATATTGGTCTTGAGTTTACTGAAACAGGTAAGGTTTCAAGGATTATCGTTAATAACAAATCCAAGCATCCAAATGCGCGCGTAATAGAAGTCGAAAATGCCGACTTAACCCATTCATTAAAAATTGAAGGATATGACGCAAATGAAGATCAAAGGCTTTCGTTTGATGTAGATCGAAAAGCAGTGTTTGTTATGGATGAGAGAGAGACCCAAATTGCTCCTTTTGACCGTCAATTTGGTTCTAAATCAGTTCCTCAAAGAGCTATGCAGATTTTTGCTGGACCACTTATGAATTTTGTACTAGCAGTGATTATTTTTATTATATTAGGGCTAATCCAAGGGGTTCCTGTAAATGATCCCATTTTGGGTGAGATTTCAGAAGGTGGAGCTGCTCAGGAAGCTGGATTACAAGAAGGAGATAAGATTCTTAAAGTAGATCAAACTGCTGTTTCAAGTTGGACAGAATTTGTTACAGAAATCCAGCAGCATCCGGGTGAAGAATTAACTTTGCAGGTTGACCGATTTGGGGAATACTTAACTGTTCCTGTTACTCCAGAGGTAATCAAAGAACAGGATATGGAGTTTGGCAGAATTGGGGTTTTACGGCCTTTTGAAAAATCCGTAGTTTCTGCATTTACTAATGGGTTTGTTCAGACCTATGAATGGACTAAGTTGATTTTAATAAATGTAGGTAAACTGGTTACAGGCCAATTTTCAATTGATATGCTGGCAGGTCCAGTTGGTATTTATGATGCAACAGACCAAGTAGTACAGACAGGATTATACAATTTCTTGATATGGACTTCTATGCTTAGTATTAACCTAGGAATTGTTAACCTCCTTCCATTACCTGCTTTGGATGGCGGAAGGTTATTGTTTATTGGATTTGAAGCTGTTAGAGGAAAACCAATCGATCCTCAAAAAGAGGGGCTTGTCCATTTCATTGGATTTGCTTTGTTAATGTTACTAATGATTGTAGTGACATGGAATGACATCCAACGAATATTCTTTTTTGACTAAGACAATTGAGGTGCAGTAAATGAAGCAAAGTAATATGTTTCTACCAACATTACGTGAAATACCTTCTGATGCAGAAGTGATAAGTCACCAGCTGTTAGTTAGAGCTGGATTTATACGACAAGTGGCATCTGGTTTATATAGTTTTTTACCGCTTGGAAAACGTGTTTTATCAAAAGTTGAACAAATTGTTAGAGAAGAAATGGAAAATGCAGGAGTCTTTGAAATGCTTATGCCTGCTCTTCAACCATCTGAATTGTGGAAGGAATCAGGCAGGTGGTCCACTTTTGGTCCTGAATTAATGAGATTAAATGATCGTCATGACAGAGAATTTGCCTTAGGAGCAACTCATGAAGAAGTAATTACTAGCTTAATTCGTGATGAAATTAAATCCTATAAAAAACTTCCGCTTGCTGTTTACCAAATACAGACCAAATTCCGAGATGAAAAACGCCCTCGCTTCGGTTTGTTGCGTGGCAGAGAGTTTCTGATGAAGGATGCTTATTCTTTTCACGAATCAAAGGAAAGCCTTGATGAAGGCTACGAAAAAATGTTTCAAGCGTATCAAAATATTTTCACTCGATGTGGATTGAATTTTAGAGCTGTAATCGCAGATTCAGGTGCTATGGGTGGAAAAGACACACATGAATTTATGGTTCTATCTGACATTGGTGAGGATACAATTGCCTATTCTGATGAATCTACCTTTGCCGCGAATTTAGAGATGGCTCCAGTATTGGATACGTATGCAAAACCAGAGACCCCATTAAAGGGTATGGATAAGGTGGAAACCCCGAATCAGAAAACGATGGAAGACGTTGCCCGCTATCTGAATCACAGTCTGCAAGAAGGACTTAAAACACTAATGTTTAAAGTTGACGACAAGCTTGTACTTGTAGTTACAAGAGGCGACCATGAAGTGAATGATATTAAACTAAAGAACCTATACCAGGCAAGTGTGGTAGAGTTAGCAAATGAAGAAGAAACTAGAAATGCTATAGGAGCTGGATTTGGGTCCTTAGGGCCTGTAGGAGTTCCTTCTGTGATTGATGTAGTTGCAGATATAGCTGTAAAAGCAATGGTAAATGTTTCCTGCGGTGCAAATCAAGATGGATATCATTATGTTAACGTGAATCCAGGGCGAGATTTTGAAGTAAAGGAATATGCTGATTTACGATTCATTCGGGAAGGTGACCCTTCTCCAGATGGAAAAGGAACGATTAAGTTTGCAAGAGGCATTGAAGTTGGGCATGTATTTAAGTTAGGAAACTTCTATGCTGACAAAATGAATGCTCAATATCTAGATGAAAATGGTCGTAATCAAACGATGATCATGGGTTGTTACGGGATAGGTGTTTCTCGTACAGTTGCTGCTATTGTAGAACAATACCATGATGAGAATGGAATCAATTGGCCTATTCAAATCGCTCCATTCCACATTCACTTGTTAGCTATGAATATAAACAATGAGGAGCAAATGGAATTATCACAGAAGATCTATGACAGATTGAAAAGAGATCGTTGGGAAGTCCTTTTTGATGATCGTAAAGAAAGAGCTGGTGTAAAGTTTGCAGATTCCGATCTCATAGGTATTCCTTACCGCATTACTGTTGGAAAACGTGCAGCAGAAGGCGTAGTTGAAGTGAAAGTGAGATTTACTGGGGAACAGATGGAAGTCCATGTGGACGAGCTCCCATCACTATTAACAAATTTAATAAAAGAAAAATAATGAACAACAGATCCTTGTTAAGAAAGCAGGGGTCTGTTGTTTGCCTTTTAAAAATAAAACGAGTAATGACCTTTACGATTTTTGTTGAATCTAATAAACTAGTAGAGAGTTATTTTACGATTAAGGGGAGAACCATAGGATGGATGTTACCCGTAAAGAGAAATTATTATATGTGTTAGAACAAATTCAATTTCCTATAGAGACAATGGGGCATTTCTTTCAAGATGGGGAATTAGTAAAACTTGAAGTTGACCCTATAGAGAAGGCTTGGCGTTTTCATTTTGCATTTCCAACAATTTTGCCACCAGCTACGTTCGAAATTTTTACTGAAAAGCTGCTCAAAACATTTTCATCATTGGCTTCTGTGCATTGGGAAATTTCCTATCAATCTCCAAAAGTTGATGATGAATTACTTTTTGGGTATTGGAAAATATTTATCAAACAAATAGAAAATATTTCACCAGCCTATCATGATGTGGTTGTCAACCAATCTCCAAAATTTGAAGGAAATAAAATCTTACTTTTAGCTCGTAATGAAGCGGAAGGACAAGCTATTAAAAAAAGATTAGATGGTCCTTTTCAGAAGTTTTGTCAAGAAGTGGGATTACCAATTTATCGAATGGAGGTTGGACTTAAGTCTACATCACAGGAGGATGTCTATCGTTTTAGAGAGCAAAAAGCAAAAGAGGATCAAGATCTCGTTCAAAGAGCTGTTGCTGAGATGGAAAAGAAAAAACAACAGCAAGGCAAGGAAGAGTCAGCTATTGAAGGACCATTAATGTTGGGATATAACATACAGGATGAGCCTGTTCCTATCGAACAGATCTTAGAAGAAGAAAAGAGAATTGCCATTCAAGGCTACGTTTTTGATGTAGATATCCGCGAATTGCGATCAGGAAGACATTTGCTTATGGTAAAAATTACAGATTACACGGATTCCCTTCAGTTCAAAATTTTCTCTCGTGGAGATGAAGATATTACTAAGTTTAAGCATCTTAAGAAAGGGATGTGGGTGAAAGCAAGAGGAAGTATTCAAACAGACCAATATTCAAATGAGCTTGTCATGATGGCCAATGATGTAAATCAGATAACGGTCGAACCGCGTCAAGATCGCGGATACAACGGCTTGAAGAGAAGTGAATTACATGCACATACAATGATGAGTCAAATGGATGCACCTGTTTCTGCCTCTCGTTTAATAGAACAGGCTGCCAAATGGGGACATGAAGCTATTGCTATTACAGATCATGCAGTTGTTCAATCATTTCCCGAAGCGTATGCGAGTGGGAAAAAGCATGGAATCAAGATTATTTACGGCGTAGAAGCAAATCTTGTGGATGATGGGGTCCCTATTGTTTACAACGAAACAGATCGAGAGTTGGACTCAGCACAATATGTGGTTTTTGACGTTGAGACCACAGGATTATCAGCTAATTACGACACAATTATTGAACTAGCAGCTGTAAAGATGGAAAAAGGAGAAATTATAGACCGATTTGAAGCATTTGCAAATCCTCATCACCCATTGTCTCAAACGACGATAGAGTTAACCGGAATTACAGATGAAATGGTTCAAGATGCACCTGATATTAGTGAAGTATTGAAGGATTTTCATCAATGGATGGGCAATGCCATTTTAGTAGCACATAATGCGAGCTTTGACATGGGGTTTATTAACCAAGGCTTTAAAAGAATAGATTATGAGGAAGCAGCTAACCCAGTAATAGACACCTTAGAGCTTGCTAGACTTTTACTGCCGGAACTGAAAAATCATCGATTAAATACACTATGTAAATTTTTCGATATTGAGCTTACTCAACACCATCGAGCTATATATGATGCGGAATCCACAGGCTTTTTATTGTTTAAACTATTAAAACGGGCAGAAGAAAAAGGCATCTCAAACCATATACATTTTAACGAGTTTATGGGTGAAGGGAATGCTTATCAGAGATCACGCCCTTATCACTGCATAATTTTAGCTAAAAACGAAGAAGGGTTAAAAAATCTATATAAATTAGTTTCTCTTGCGCATGTTGATTATTTTTATCGCGTTCCTAGAATTCCACGTTCAAAGCTACAAAAATACAGAACGGGACTTATGATAGGGTCAGCCTGCGATCAAGGGGAAGTATTTGAAACAATGATGCAAAAATCGATGGAGGAAGCAGAAAAAGTCGCTGCCTTCTATGACTATATAGAGATTCAGCCTCCGTCTAATTATGCTCATTTAATAGAAAAAGAGCTTGTTCGAAACAAAGAGGATCTTCTTGACATTATGAAAAATTTAGTCACTTTGGCTCAAAAACTAGATAAACCTGCTGTTGCAACAGGTAATGTTCATTATTTGGAACCACATGACAAAATTTATCGACAAATCCTTATTAGTTCACAAAGCGGAAACCCTTTAAACCGTCAAACCTTACCTGATGTTTATTTCAAAACAACAGAGGAAATGGTGGAATCCTTCAAGTTTCTTGGGGAAGACACCGCTGTTGATTTAGTTCTTTACGAACCGAAAAAAATCATTGAAAGAATTGAAGATATAAAACCAATCAAAGATGATCTATATACCCCAAATATTGAAGGTGCTGATGAAGAAATTCGTAATATGAGCTATTCAATGGCTAAAAGTATTTATGGAGACCCTCTCCCTGAACTGGTGGAAAAACGTTTAGAGAAAGAACTTGCAAGCATTATTGGCCATGGATTTGCGGTTATTTATTTGATCAGTCATAAATTAGTTAAAAAGTCGCTCGATGATGGATACCTGGTAGGTTCCCGAGGATCTGTTGGTTCATCCTTTGTTGCCACTATGACGGAAATCACTGAAGTCAATCCATTGCCACCTCATTATGCATGTCCAAGTTGTCAGCATTCAGAATTTATTACTGATGGTTCTATTGCTTCAGGATTTGATTTGCCTGATAAAGAATGTCCAAAATGTCAAACGAAAATGAACAAGGACGGCCAGGACATTCCATTTGAAACGTTCTTAGGGTTTAAAGGTGACAAAGTTCCCGATATTGATTTAAACTTCTCGGGTGATTATCAACCGAGAGCACATAACTATACTAAAGTCCTTTTCGGTGAAGACAATGTTTATCGTGCAGGAACGATTGGTACAATTGCAGAAAAAACCGCTTTTGGATATGTGAAAGGGTATGCCAAGGACAATCAGCTTCATATTAGAGGTGCTGAAGTTGATCGTTTAGTCCAAGGGTTTACAGGGGTTAAAAGAACGACTGGACAGCATCCAGGTGGTATCATTGTAGTTCCAGATGATCAAGAAATTTATGACTTTACTCCAATTCAATACCCAGCAGATGATCGTAACTCAGAATGGAAAACAACCCATTTTGATTTCCATTCCATCCATGACAACTTGTTAAAACTTGATATACTTGGGCACGATGATCCGACCGTGATCAGAATGCTTCAGGACCTAAGTGGACTAGATCCAAAGAAAATACCTGTTGGTGACCCAGAAGTTATGAAAATCTTTAATGGTACAGAGGCATTAGGGGTTACATCGGAACAAATAATGTGTAAAACAGGAACCTTGGGAGTCCCAGAGTTTGGAACAAGGTTTGTAAGACAAATGCTTGAAGATACGCGCCCATCAACATTTGGTGAACTTGTTATCATTTCTGGTCTTTCACATGGTACAGATGTGTGGTTAGGGAATGCACAAGAGCTTATCAATAATAAAATTTGCGAGCTTGCAGATGTAATCGGGTGCCGTGATGACATTATGGTTTATCTCATGCATAAAGGATTAGAGCCTTCCCTAGCTTTTAAAATCATGGAGTTTGTTCGAAAAGGAAAAGGCCTGCAAGATGAGTGGATTGAAGAAATGAGAAAACACGATGTGCCAGACTGGTATATTGATTCCTGTAAAAAAATTAAATATATGTTTCCAAAAGCCCATGCTGCTGCTTATGTCTTAATGGCTGTTCGTATTGCTTACTTTAAAGTCCATCACCCTATTCTTTTCTATGCCGCATACTTTACCGTTCGTGCTGCGGATTTTGACATTGCTACGATGATTAAGGGCTCACAAGCGATTCGTTCTAAAATTGAGGAGATCAATTTTAAGGGGAATGATGCCTCCCCTAAGGAAAAGAACCTGTTAACCGTTCTTGAATTAGCATTAGAAATGTGGGAGCGAGGATTCCGCTTTCAGCCTGTTGACCTGTATCGATCTAGTGCTACAGACTTTATAGTTGATGGTGATTCCTTAATTCCTCCTTTTAATTCAATTGATGGCTTAGGAACGAATGCAGCATTGAATATTGTCAAAGCACGAGAAGATGGAGAGTTTTTGTCTAAAGAAGACCTGCAACAAAGAAGTCGTATATCAAAAACCGTTCTTGAATATTTAGATGATCAAGGTTGCTTGAAAGAACTTCCAGAAGCCAATCAATTATCGTTATTTTAACGTACTCGCAATCAGAATAATGGGAAAAATCAATAGTGAACCGAGCTCTGCGATATTTTTATCCATCTTAAATCATAAATTAGGGTATCAAGGTCTTTCTTTATAGAAAATAATACTTATGATGCAAAAACAAGTCCGTATAATCATATGAAAATATAACAAAAACAGCTATCAGAAAGATGGAATGATTTTGGGGGATTTCTGATTCAACGGGAGTTATATAGTGCGTTTTTAATAAGAAACACGAACGACACTCTCGATGCTATTATTGTAAATGTATCCCGCATGAAACGGGCAGCCAACTATGAAGTAAGCTTCACCAACAAGGATGAAAAATTTAATGTTTTATTTTCATGGCGGTTTATCTTCTACCTACTTGAGTTGGTGGTACTACATGAACATTTCTTTTGGAAATTTCTTTGGCTTGCAACCTTTATTTGGTTATGTTATAGTTTTATTGGATTCATAAGGACTTGTTGAGGAGAGTGGGGCAACCCACTCTCTTGTCGTAGTATTCGAGAAATTTTTTTATTTTTTGATTCCCTGCTGTTTCAGCAGGGAATTTTGTTGCATCCTAATGGTAAAGGATCACCCTCTTTATTATCCCACTTCGACAACAAAGGAGGCAGGAATCAATGAGTCAAAATGTAACAGACATAACAGAACAATTAGTAACACCAATTTTAAACCAATTGAATCTGGAATTGGTCGATATTGAGTTTGTAAAAGAAGGGAAAAATTGGTTTTTGAGAGTATATGTAGATAAAGAAGGTGGAATTGATATTGAGGAATGTGGATTAGTTAATGAACGCTTGAGTGAAAAACTTGATGAAGTTGATCCCATATCTCAGCCATACTTTCTTGAGGTTTCTTCACCAGGTGTAGAAAGACCTCTAAAGAAACCACAAGATTTCGAAAAACAGATAGGCCATAATGTCCATATTAAGCTGTATGAACATATCAATGGGGAAAAGGAATTCGAGGGTAAACTTTTGAAGTTTGAAGAAGGAACAGTTACCGTGGAAATTCAAATCAAAGCGAGAAAGAATACCGTTGAAATTCCTTATGATAAAATTGCTAAAGCAAGATTAGCAGTTACTTTTCATTAAAAGGGGGAACAAACGTTGAGCAGTGAGTTATTTGACGCCATTCAGTATTTAGAGAAAGAAAAAGGAATTGATAAAAATTTACTTTTGGAAGCTTTAGAAGCGGCGTTAATTTCTGCATACAAGAAAAATTTTAAGTCAGCAACAAATGTAAGAGTGGACTTGAATGAAATGACAGGAACTATGAAAGTGTATGCAAGAAAAACAGTTGTAGAAGAAGTTATGGACGACCAACAAGAAATTTCTCTAGAAGATGCTAAGAAAATGGATCCTAATTACGAACTTGAAGATGTTATTGAATTAGAGGTTACTCCTAGAGACTTTGGAAGAATTGCAGCCCAGGCTGCAAAGCAAGTCGTAACCCAGCGAGTAAGAGAAGCAGAGCGTGGAGTTATCTATGGCGAATATGCTGACCGTGAAGAAGATGTTATGACTGGTATTATCCAAAGAATGGATAATCGCTTTATCTATGTGAACCTTGGAAAAATTGAAGCGCGCTTGCCACAAGGGGAGCAAATGCCAAATGAGGATTATCAGGTTCATGATCGTTTAAAGGTTTATATTACAAAGGTTGAGAATACAAATAAAGGTCCACAAATTTATGTATCTAGAACACATCCTGGACTGCTAAAGCGCCTATTCGAGATGGAAGTTCCAGAAATTTTTGATGGAACAGTTGAAATCAAATCTGTTGCCCGTGAAGCAGGAGATCGTTCTAAAATCTCGGTTTATGCTGATGATCCAGAGATCGATCCAGTAGGTTCATGTGTTGGTCAAAGAGGTCAGCGTGTTCAAGCTATTGTCAACGAATTGAAAGGTGAAAAAATCGACATCGTTGAATGGTCTGAAAATCCGGTTGTTTATGTATCTAATGCTTTAAGTCCAGCCAAGGTTGTTGAAGTGAAAGTTGATGAAGAGAATAAGGCTACCACAGTAATTGTCCCAGATCACCAATTATCATTAGCTATTGGAAAAAGAGGCCAAAATGCTAGACTTGCCGCCAAACTTTCTGGTTGGAAAATTGATATTAAAAGTGAATCTGAAGCAAGAGAAGAAGGCATCCTAAGTGATTACCAAGAAGACGATGATTCGTATTCAGAGGTTGAAGAAGACCTGTTTGAATAGGAGGAAGGAAAAATGGCTGTAAACAAAAAGATTCCTCTTCGAAAATGTGTAGTAACTAAAGAAATGAAGCCTAAAAAAGAATTGATCCGAGTTGTGAAAAATAAGGATGGAGATGTCTTTGTTGATGTAACCGGAAAGAAGAACGGAAGAGGAGCATATTTGAGCAAAGATATACAGGTCATTGAAACTGCGGAGGAAAAAAACATTTTGGGACATCACTTGCAAACTAAAATAGATGATGACATATATGTTCAATTAAAATCCATAGTCAGAGGAGAAAAGAATGAATAATTCTCTTTTTCAATTGTTGGGGTTAGCTTTTCGTGCTGGCAAGATAGTTCATGGGGAAGAATCAATTCTTAGAGAAGTACAAAGTCAAAAAGCAAAATTAGTTATACTAGCTGATGATGCGGGGCCGAATACATCTAAGCGGTTAATGGATAAGTGTAAGTATTATCGTGTTCCCCTTTTTCGTTCAATGGACCGTCAGCAATTAGGAAATGCCATAGGTAAGCACGAAAGAGTGGCTTTATGCATAATAGATGAAGGATTTGCCGCAAAAATGATAACTTTGCTCGATGAATCTAATCGGGGGTGAACGCATGAGTAAAATGCGAGTATATGAATATGCAAAAGAAAAAGGATTAAGTAGCAAACAGGTAATAACAAAATTGGAGCAAATGAACGTCGAAGTCTCCAATCATATGTCTACAATTGATGATGATGTAAGAATAAAATTGGATCAGGTTTTCCAAGAGAAGAAATCTTCTCAACCGAAAGGAAATAAACCAAGCTCACAAGGAAATAGACCAAGTTCACAAGGAAATAAACCAAGTTCACAAGGAAATAAACCAAGCTCACAAGGGAATAGACCAAGTTCACAAGGAAATAAACCAAGCTCACAAGGGAATAGACCAAGTTCACAAGGGAATAGACCAAGTTCAAAACAACAATCTAGACCTAAACAAGAGCAGCGTACTTCAGAAGGTGAAGGAAGTCCTAAAACTTCACAGCAGCCCGTTTCAAAGGAAACAAGCGATCATTCTAAGGAAAATCTTTCAAAAAAACCTAAACATGATGAAGTGGTTTCTTCTAAGAAAGTTGAAAAAGATGAAGAGCATCATTTAAACAAGGTCAAGAAAAATAAAGGGAACCATAAGCAAAAGAACCAGGGGAATAATTATAAAAACCAAGAAAATCAACAAAAGGATCAGAAACAACAATTTAAAGAACAGCCGAAAAAAGAAACACCAGCCAAAATTACATTTTCTGAAAGCTTAACGGTTGGAAAGCTTGCGGAAAAACTCCATAAAGAGCCATCAGAAATTATTAAAAAATTAATGTTTCATGGAGTTATGGCTACTATCAATCAAGAGCTTGACAAAGATTCTATTGAACTCATCTGCGGAGAATATGATGTAGAAGTAGAAGAAGAGGTAGTTGTTGATGAAACAGACCTTGAGAACTATATCGCTAAAGAAACTGATTCTTCAAATGTTGTTGAACGTCCATCTGTGGTAACCATTATGGGTCACGTTGACCACGGTAAAACAACGCTTCTTGATTCCATCCGTCACACAAAGGTGACTGCTGGAGAGGCAGGGGGAATTACTCAACATATTGGTGCATATCAAGTTGAAGTAAATGGAAAGAAAATTACATTCCTAGATACTCCTGGACACGCAGCCTTTACAAGCATGCGTTCTCGTGGAGCACAAATAACAGATATTGCGATCTTGGTTGTAGCTGCAGATGACGGGGTAATGCCTCAAACAGTAGAAGCTATTAGCCATGCTAAGGCAGCAGAAGTACCAATTATCATTGCGGTCAACAAAATGGATAAAGAGGGTGCTAACCCTGACCGAGTTATGCAAGAGTTAACCGAGTATGGTTTAGTTCCAGAGGCTTGGGGAGGCGACACAATCTTCGTTCAGCTTTCAGCTATTAAAGGAGAAGGAATTGACGAGCTTTTAGAAATGATTCTTCTTGTTTCCGAGGTTGAAGAGTTAAAAGCAGATCCTAATCGTTTAGCAGTGGGAACTGTAATCGAAGCAGAATTGGATAAGGGTCGAGGAGCTACTGCTACTCTACTTGTTCAGAATGGAACCCTCCGAGTAGGAGATCCAATTGTTGTTGGCAATACATTTGGACGTGTAAGAGCCATGGTTAATGATCTTGGTCGTCGTGTAAAATCAGCACCTCCAAGTATGCCAGTTGAAGTTACAGGTCTAAGCGATGTTCCACAGGCTGGAGATCGATTTGTTGTCTTTAGTGAGGAGAAGAAAGCTCGTCAAATTGGTGAAGCTCGTCAACAAAAGAAAATTCAAGAGCAACGTAGTGATAAATCAAGATTAAGTCTAGATGATCTGTTTGAACAAATTAAACAAGGTAAAGTGAAAGACATCAATATTATTTTAAAAGCTGATGTTCAAGGGTCATTAGAAGCGTTGGCTTCATCACTTCAAAAAATTGATGTTGAAGGTGTGAATGTAAAAATTATTCATACTGGAGTAGGTGCCATTACGGAATCTGACATCATATTGGCATCCGCATCCAACGCTATTGTTATAGGATTTAATGTGAGACCTGACAATAATGCGAAAAAAGCTGCAGATACTGAGAATGTTGATATTCGCCTTCATCGCATTATCTATAAGGTTATTGAAGAAATTGAATCAGCTATGAAGGGTATGCTTGATCCAGAATATGAGGAGAAAGTGATTGGGCAAGCAGAAGTCCGCGAGATTTTCAAAGTCTCAAAAATTGGAACCATTGCTGGTAGCTATGTAACAGAGGGAAAAATAACAAGAGATGCTGGAATCCGTGTGATTCGTGATGGTGTTGTGCAATTTGAAGGGGAAATTGATACACTCAAACGTTTTAAGGATGATGTAAAAGAAGTTGCACAAAACTATGAGTGTGGAATCACTGTTAAAAATTATAATGACATAAAAGAAGGCGATGTTTTTGAAGCCTTTGTCATGGAGGAAATTGAGAGAAAATGATTGGTTCATTAACGGTGGAGTGTCTCTTATATAATCCTCAATCATTGAAGGATAAACGTTCCATAATTAAAAAAGTACAGTCAAGGGCAAGCAAGGATTTAAATGTCGCTGTCAGTGAACTGGATTTTCAAAACCTCTGGCAGCGAACACTCCTTGGATTTGTAACGATATCCAGTTCAAAAACACCGGCAGAAAAAGAGCTTCAGCGAGTCATTTCTATTTTGGAATCCTTTCCGGAATTAGAAATTACCTCAACCCATTTTGAATGGTACTAGCTCTTACTTATCATAAGGGGTGAGAACCATGAGTGATTTACGTGCAAACCGTGTTGGTGAACAGATTCAAAAGGAATTAGGAGAAATTATTAGCCGAAGAATTAAAGACCCTAGAGTTGGATTCGTCACTGTCACGGAAGTTAAAGTGACGGGAGATTTGCAGCAGGCTAAAGTATATATCACTGTTCTTGGAGATGATGATCAAAAGCAAGATACCCTTAAAGGGCTCGCTAAAGCTAAAGGATTTATTCGATCTGAAATAGGCAAAAGAATTCGACTCCGTAAAACTCCAGATATTACATTTGAATTTGACGAAGCAACGGATTATGGAAATCGGATTGAGTCTATTTTACGGGAACTAAATCAACCAGGATCATAGATCTTGAAAAAGGAGTACATTCAAAGGATAGGACGTGAGTGTTCTATCCTTTTGTATGGTTTAAAAGAGGTGATTTAGATGAACGGTATTTTGCCTTTATGGAAAGAAAGAGGGCTAACTTCGCATGATTGTGTGATGAGGCTTAGAAAAATACTAAAAATGAAGGCTATTGGTCATACTGGTACACTTGACCCCGAAGTAGAGGGAGTACTCCCCATATGTATTGGAAGGGCAACAAAAGTGGCTGCTTACTTAACTGATTCTCCAAAAGAGTATGAAGCTCAAGTTACCATAGGGACTGCGACTGAAACAGAGGATCAAACAGGAGAAATCATTGAAAAAACGGCGGATGTTCCTTGGATTGATAAAAAGGAGATTCTTGCAGTCCTGCAAACCTTTGTGGGAGAAATCACCCAAGTTCCTCCAATGTATTCAGCCGTAAAAGTAAATGGAAAAAGGCTGTATGAATATGCAAGAGAAGGTAAAATAGTAAAGCGTCCCGAAAGAAAAGTAACTATTTATAACATCAGCCTTATTTCTGACCCATTTAAAGATAACGACGGATTCCATTTTTCCATAAAAGTAAAATGTTCAAAAGGTACATATATTCGAACTCTTTGTGTTGATATTGGGAAAACTTTAGGGTATCCTTCTCATATGTCGAAACTTGTTCGAACAAAAGCAGGCGGCTTCGATATTAGTCACACAATGACCTTAGAAGAAGTGAAACAGAAGCTAGAAGAGAATAAACTAGAAGAAAGTTTATATCCAATGGATAGGGGAGTAGAACACTTGCCTTTTCTTAAGGTTAATGAAACGGTTCAAAAACAAGTTATGAATGGACGAGTTCTTCCAATTCCTGAAAATATTCCTAAATCTGATCCTTTTCGTATGATAGGAGTAGATGGGACTACCATTGCTCTGTATCAAAAACATCCAGAAAAGCAAGGCTTAATAAAACCAGTACGTGTATTCTAATAACAAGTAACATCTATGGTGCTCATTTTTATCCTGCATGAAAAGGTAGTAATGCCCACCTCAGATTATAAGAAAAACGATAAGAGTAGATGGGGGATAAACTCCCCATAAATGTTGATTGGTCTAAGGGCCCTTAGGTCATAGCCTTGGGCACAAACCATCAGTAGGGGCCTCCACTAATTGAAGTTTCACTTTATAAAAGTTGGTGAAAGTTTTGAAAACTATTTATTTAGAAAATCATCAAGTGATAGATTCAAACCAATTTCCGCCAGTAGTCCTTGCTATTGGATATTTTGATGGTGTACATTTAGGTCATCAACAAGTGATTAAAAAAGCCGTTGAAATTGCACAGGAAAAAGGTTTGGATAGTGCTGTTATGACATTTTTTCCGCATCCCTCCGTTGTCTTAAAGAGAGAGAAACCTCATACTAGATACATTTCACCCATTGTGGATAAGAAAGAATTAATGAAATCTCTAGGGGTGGAGCACTTATATTTAGTTCATTTTACAGAGGAATTAGCTAATTTATTGCCACAAGAATTTGTTGATCGCTTCTTTATTGATTTACAAGTGAAGCATGTTGTCGCAGGATTTGATTTTTCTTATGGCAGATTAGGCAAAGGGACAATGGAAACTCTTCCTTTCCACTCTAGAGGAGCCTTTGAACAAACTACGATTAATCAAGTTAATGATCAAGTTGGGAAAATTAGTTCTACTCGGATACGAAATGCTTTAGTTAATGGAAAAATAGAGGAAGC
The DNA here is from genome assembly GCA_040191315.1 of Bacillaceae bacterium S4-13-56. Taxonomy (NCBI): domain Bacteria; kingdom Bacillati; phylum Bacillota; class Bacilli; order Caryophanales; family Bacillaceae; species Bacillaceae bacterium S4-13-56. The sequence goes on from JAWJLM010000001.1 coordinate 157,325, forward strand.
AAATTTTTTGTTGGGACGGCCATATTATATTAAGGGCAAAGTAGTTCTAGGAGATCAAAGAGGGAGAACTATTGGAGTTCCCACAGCCAATATTCATATGGATGGTGAGTATTTTATTCCAAGAACAGGCGTATATGCGGTTACAGTTGAAATAGACGGAAAATCTTTTACTGGAATGGCGAATTTAGGATATAAGCCCACCTTTCATTCCGACAAAAATGAACCTATCTTAGAGGTTCACCTATTTGATGTTCATAAAGACTTATATGATCGAATTTTGAAGGTTGAATTTCATCGATTTATTCGAGATGAAAAGAAATTTTCTGGCATTGATGAATTAATTAAACAAATAAAAGAGGATGAAGAAAAAATCCGCTTGTTTTTTAGCTGATTTTCTGAAAGCATGGATGAAATGAACTTATACTTGCTTTTTTATCTGAAAAGAGGTAATCTAGTATCCGTACTAGAAAACCATTGCTTGGCAAGACGAATCACCGACGCTTGCTCGGCAATTGGGGATTAACTATTAGGAGGTGAAAAGGATGGCTATTACTCAAGAACGTAAAAATCAAATCATTGAGGAATACAAGACTCATGATCAAGACACTGGATCTCCTGAGGTTCAGATTGCTGTCCTTACGGAACAGATCAATACGCTAAATGAGCACTTGCGTACCCATAAGAAGGATCATCATTCACGTCGTGGTCTTCTTAAAATGGTTGGTAAGCGTCGTAACCTTTTGAATTACTTACGTAATAAAGATGTTACACGTTACCGTGAACTTATCCAAAAGCTAGGATTACGTCGTTAGTAAAAGCGGGATTATTCCCGCTTTTTCTATAGCATGAAACTGAAAGTAAAAAAAGAATTTAATCTACTTTTGAAAGAACTTCATGATCCTAACAAAGGATTATTATAGAATTTTACATAGACATCGTAGATTAAGTCCAAAATGAAACTGTAAACCATTTATCCCACATGAACGGGCAGCCAACCATGAAGCAAGCTTCATCAACAAGGATGAAGAAATTTAATGTTTTATTTTCATGGCAGTAATACCCCCAACTCAAGTTTTAAGTGAAACGAAAAGAGTAGGTGGGAGATAAACTGCCCGCAAATGTCCGATTGGTTCAAGTGCCTTTAGGTCATACCCTTAGGGTGCTAACAATCAACGGGGGATGAAGAAAACTCACTAATTCAAGTTTCACTTTATTTACATTGTTTGAGAGGAGTTAGACAAATGGCAGAGAATAAACAAGTTTTCTCTATTGAAGTTGCAGGACGCTTATTAACTGTAGAAGTCGGTGAACTTGCCAAGCAAGCCAATGGCGCCTGCATGATTCGTTATGGAGATACATCGGTTTTATCAACTGCAACTGGTTCAAAAGAACCTAAGGATCTTCCTTTTTTCCCATTAACTGTGAATTATGAGGAGCGTCTTTATGCAGTAGGTAAAATCCCTGGCGGTTTTATTAAAAGAGAAGGAAGACCAAGTGAAAAAGCGGTGTTGGCATCTCGTCTGATAGACCGTCCGATTCGTCCTCTTTTTCCAGATGGATTTCGAAATGACGTACAAGTCATTAGTATCGTAATGAGTGTGGACCAAGACTGTTCTTCAGAAATGGCAGCTATGCTTGGGTCTTCGCTAGCTCTATCTATTTCTGATATTCCTTTTGGTGGCCCTATAGCAGGTGTTATAGTTGGCCGTGTAGATGGCGAATTCATCATTAACCCAACAGTGGATCAAGAAGAGAAAAGTGATATTTACCTCAGCGTCGCAGGTACGAAAGACGCTGTAAACATGGTAGAAGCTGAAGCTAAAGAAGTTCCAGAAGATGTTATGCTTGAGGCCATCATGTTTGGACATGAAGAAATTAAGCGTCTTATTGCTTTTCAAGAAAAAATTGTTGCTCAAGTTGGTAAAGAAAAAATGCAAGTAAAACTTCTTGAAACTCCTAAAGATTTGGAAGAAGAAGTTTCCGATAAAGCAAAGGAAAAGCTTCTTCGTGCGATTCGAGTAGAAGAAAAACATGCTCGTGAAGATGCGATTTCAGAAGTGAAAAAAGAAATTGTTTCTCAGTACGAAAAAGAAGAAGCAGATGAAGAAAAGATTAAATTGGTTGAAAAGATTTTAGATAAAATGGTAAAAGAAGAAGTTCGCCGACTCATTACAAAGGAAAAAGTACGTCCCGATGGTCGAAAAATCGATGAAATACGTCCATTATCCTCTAGAGTAGGCATTTTACCAAGAACACATGGTTCTGGATTATTTACGCGTGGACAAACTCAAGCGTTAAGTATCTGTACTCTTGGCGCGCTTGGTGATGTTCAAATTCTAGATGGCCTTGATTTAGAAGAATCCAAACGTTTTATGCACCATTACAACTTTCCATCCTTCAGTGTAGGTGAAACAGGTCCAATACGTGGTCCAGGTCGCCGTGAAATTGGGCATGGAGCACTTGGCGAACGTGCTTTAGAGCAAGTGATTCCAGATGAAAAAGAGTTCCCTTATACAATTCGTTTAGTCTCGGAAGTTTTAGAATCAAATGGTTCAACTTCTCAAGCAAGTATTTGTGCGAGTACACTTGCGATGATGGATGCAGGGGTTCCTATTAAAGCTCCTGTTGCGGGAATTGCTATGGGTCTTGTTAAATCTGGTGAGGATTACACCATTCTTACAGATATTCAAGGAATGGAAGATTTTCTTGGAGACATGGACTTTAAGGTTGCTGGAACTGAGAAGGGTGTAACTGCTTTACAAATGGATATCAAGATTGAAGGTCTTTCTAGAGAAATTTTAGATGAGGCTCTACATCAAGCAAGAGTTGGACGTCTTGAAATCTTAAAGCATATGCTTTCAACTTTAAATCAGCCGCGTACAGAGCTTTCAACTTATGCTCCTAAGATACTAACTATGGCTATTAAACCTGATAAAATTCGAGATGTCATTGGCCCAAGTGGCAAGCAGATCAATAAAATCATTGAAGAAACAGGCGTTAAGATTGATATTGAACAGGATGGTTCAGTCTTCATCTCAAGCATCGATTCAGAAATGAATGAAAAGGCAAAGAAAATTATTGAAGATATTGTACGCGAGGTACAAGTAGGACAAACCTACCTCGGAACAGTCAAACGAATTGAAAAATTTGGTGCTTTTGTTGAGATCTTCAGTGGAAAAGAAGGGCTTGTTCACATTTCTGAAGTTGCCGAGGAAAGAATTAATAAAGTAGAAGATGTATTGTCAATTGGTGATAAGATTCTTGTCAAAGTGAAGGAAATAGATCGCCAAGGTCGAGTTAACCTTTCTAGAAAAGCTATTCTTTTAGAGCAGAAAGAAAGGGAACAATCAGCAAAATCCTAAAATATAGCTTAAAGAATGGAAAGAAGCTGGCTATCCAGTTTCTTTTTTACATACTATACTATTAGAAAAAGCTCACCATCTGGCGAGCTTTTTCTAATAGTATCAGCTATTTATCCCGCATGAATGGTTCTATTTTCGTTCTTATCTTTTTGGTATACCTTGTCCTCCTCTTTCATACGTTATACGGAGGGGGGAAGGTGAATGGGAAAGAAATATGTTCATTTTCTAGTATTTATTTTATTTGCTTATCTATCTTGGAATGCCTATGATAATCCATATACAGAAAGCTACATTGATGCCTTAGAAACAGTACCAGTAACTTCCAATCAACAAGAACAAGAACTTATGAATAAAATTAAAGAAATAGGTGCTCAATATGAAGAGGAGCCAAAGGATGCAGTGATTGACAAAGTATGGAAAAAAATCCCGGGATATAATGGGTTAAAACTAGATGTGGAAGAATCTTATAATCAAATGAAAGAAAAAGGGAAGTTTGATAAGAACTTACTATCATTTCGTGAAGTTGAGCCTGAGATCTCTCTGAATGAATTACCACCTGCTCCGATCTATAGGGGAAATCCTAATAAGAATATGGTTTCCTTAATGATTAATGTGTCATGGGGAAGGGAGCATATTCCCGCTATGCTTCAAGCACTTAAGGATCAAAAAGTAAAAGCAACATTTTTCATAGAAGGAAAGTGGGCTCAAGAACATGAAGAAGATGTCAAACTTATTTTAGAAGAAGGACATGAGATTGGAAATCATGCCTATAACCATCCGGATCTTCGAACAAAATCAATAAGTGAAATAAGACAACAGTTAGAGCAAACCAACGAAATCCTAGAAAGCATTACTGGTGAAGTGCCTACGCTATTTGCTCCTCCTAGTGGAGCATTTACCCAAGATGTAGTAGAGGTTGCTTCAAGTTTAGGAATGGAAACCATCCTTTGGACAGCGGATACAATTGATTGGAAAAAGCCTACTGAGCACGTCATGATAAAAAGAGTTATGGACAAAATTGATAACGGAACACTCATTCTTATGCATCCTACACCAGTAATGGCTAATGGATTAGAGGAACTAATTTTGAAAATTAAAGAAAAAGAGTATAGAATAGGTACTGTAACAAATACATTAAGTGAAAAGCGGTAAAATGTGTAGGAGGAAGTAACTTGGTAAAAAAACATACTTGTCCAAATGGACTACGTGTCGTACTTGAACAAATTCCAACCGTACGCTCGGCCACTATTGGAATTTGGGTATTAGCAGGATCCCGTAATGAAACGACTGAACAAAATGGAATTTCACACTTTATTGAACATATGTTTTTTAAGGGAACAAAACATCGTACGGCAAAAGATATTGCTGAAGCATTTGATGCCATTGGTGGGCAGGTAAATGCATTTACATCAAAGGAGTATACCTGTTATTACTCAAAAGTACTTGATGAGCATGCATCATATGCCTTAGATGTATTATCCGATATGTTCTTTCACTCAACCTTTGATCCAAACGAAATGGACAGGGAAAAAAAGGTTGTATTAGAAGAGATTAAGATGTATGATGACACACCAGATGATATTGTTCATGATTTATTAGCAAAGGCTTCTTTCGGTAATCATGCCTTGGCCTATCCGATTCTCGGAACAGAGGAAACGTTAACCTCTTTTAAATCCGAGGATTTAAGACAGTATATGAGTGATTATTATTCACCAGATCGTGTTGTTATTTCTGTAGCGGGAAATGTAGATGAGAGCTTCTTTAATGTAGTGGAAAAGAAATTTGGTACTTATGAGGGAAATTCAAGTACCAAAATTACTTTTAAAGAAAAGAGCTTTAATTTTGATCACATTAAGAGAAAGAAGGAAACAGAGCAAGCGCATTTATGCATTGGATATCAAGGGCTGCCAATTGGAGATGAAGATATCTATAGCCTTATTGTCCTAAATAATGTTCTGGGAGGAAGTATGAGCTCTAGGTTATTTCAAGAGGTAAGGGAACAACGGGGGTTAGCTTATTCCATTTTTTCATACCATAGTTCATTTTTGGACAATGGCCTGCTAACGATTTATGGCGGGACCGGTAAGGATCAACTTTCAGAACTACGTGAAATAATTGGGGTTACTGTAGAGAACTTAATTCAAAATGGCCTTTCAGATAAGGAACTATTAAATAGTAAGGAACAATTAAAGGGAAGTTTAATGCTCGGTCTTGAAAGTACAAACAGTAGGATGAGTCAAAACGGCAAGAATGAGCTACTACTTCAACGACATAGAACGATGGATGAAATAATTGATTTGATTCAGAAAGTCGATCATAGCTCAATTAAAAGAGTCATGGATCATGTTTTTCAAGATGGATTCTCAAGTGCTGTCATTTCACCAATAGAAAACGAATAGATCAATCATGCTTTTCGTTCCTTAGACATATAGTTGAGTAAAAGGAGGGAAAACCATGAGATACAGTTCCTTAAGTCAAAAAGAAATTGTTGACGTAAATAAAGGTCTTAGGATGGGTCTTCTGGGCCAAACAGATTTGGAAATTGACGAAAAGACTGGTGAGATTCATGCTTTTGTAATTCCAAGTTATAAATGGTTTGGGATGAAAAAAGAAGGGAATCATGTTAGAATCCGATGGGATGACATTCAAACTATTGGGGAAGATATGATCATTCTTTCACCTAAATTATAAAGGCGCTCAATTATTAGAGCGCCTTTTTTCATTTTCAGAAGTTCGCCAAACGGCGAGCTTTTCTTACAAAAGTATAAAATTTGTCTAGCTCCAGCGAAAAAGCATCATAGAGTAATCTTCGAAGTTTTTGCCCCGAGTAATCGCACAAAGGAAAGCTAAATAGAGCTACTTCGCAGAAACAAGCGATTTTCTTGTTTCGAGGTAGCTTGCGCTTTTCTTACTCAGGATTTGTAACTTTAGTCGGTTGATAGTATGTGAATAAAATTCGGCTTATCGCCAATAGGACTTGGTGATAAGCCGAATTTTTCTATGTAAAATTTATTTCACTTTTTTGGGTTTCTGTCATAGGATATTGAGAAACATCTGGCAACAAGCAAAAGAGGTGGGATACACGTGAACAACATGCTTACTGATTTTAATATTGCCATAATAGGAGGAGACGCAAGACAGTTAGAGGTTATACGAAAGCTTTGCGAATGGGATGCTACTATCTATTTGTGTGGCTTCGATCAATTAGATCATCGTTTTAGTGGCTCTACTCCTTTGGAATATGATGAATTACCATTTGATCAGTTAGATGCCATAGTGCTTCCAGTACCAGGAACAGACGATACAGGGAAAGTGGAGGCAATCTTTTCTAAAGAAAATATTGTTCTTCAGGAGGAAGATGTTGCAAAAACCCCAGAACACTGCATCATATTCTCTGGAATTACAAATAAATATTTAAATCAAATGGCTTCTCAAACGAAAAGAACGCTTATTCCATTATTTAATCGTGATGATGTAGCTATATACAACTCGATTCCAACAGTCGAAGGTACGATTATGATGGCTATACAGCATACAGATTTTACCATTCATTCCTCTAATATAGTAGTAACTGGATTAGGAAGAGTAGGAATGAGTACTGCTAGAACCTTTGATGCATTAGGGGCAAATGTGTCAGTTGGTGCTCGAAAATCAGAGGATCTTGCTAGAATTACTGAGATGGGGTTAACTCCATTTGAGATGAAGGACCTGGAACATTATGTTAAAGACTGTGATATCTTAATTAATACTGTTCCAGCTCCAGTGGTGAGCGCATCAGTGATAGCAAATTTACCACCTAACGCTCTCATACTTGATCTTGCCTCCAAACCAGGGGGAACAGATTTTCGATATGCTGAAAAAAGGGGAGTGCAAGCTATTCTTGCCCTAGGCTTACCAGGAATGGTAGCTCCAAAGACAGCAGGTTTAATACTTGCTAAAGTTATTTCACAGCTTATCCAAGAGCAGTTAAAGGAAAGGGGAGATTCATAATGGATCTTAAAGGAAAACGAATTGGATTTGGTCTTACTGGATCACACTGCACCTATGATGCGGTTTTTCCACAACTGAAGAATTTAGTAGATGGTGGTGCAGAGGTTATTCCAGTCGTTTCTTATACTGTAAAGAATACAGACTCCAAATTTGGTGAGGCTGCTGAGCATATTAGAAAAATTGAGGAAATTACAGGGAGAGAGGTGATTGCCTCTATACCTGATGCAGAACCATTAGGACCCAAATTTCCGTTAGATTGCATGGTAATTGCACCTCTTACTGGTAATTCCATGAGTAAGTTTGCTAATGCTCTAACAGATTCACCAGTTCTCATGGCTGCTAAAGCGACTTTACGAAATCAAAATCCTGTCGTTCTAGGAATTTCAACGAACGATGCCCTTGGTCTAAACGGTGTAAATCTAATGAGACTAATGGCTACGAAAGGAATCTATTTTATTCCTTATGGCCAAGATGACCCAATTAAAAAACCAAATTCACTAGTCGCAGATATGAATCAACTAATCCCAGCAGTTGAAAAAGCATTGGATCGAGAACAACTTCAACCAGTAATTGTTCCTAAAACGTAAAGGTGTCCTCTACCCCCTGCACAAAAATATGATAGAATAGAAGATATGTTTTTTATGCAAGGGATAGAAGGGAGAATAATAATAAATGAGTGAAAAAACAACTTATCATGTAGCAATAGTAGGCGCAACAGGTGCCGTAGGGCAAAAAATGATAGAAACACTTGAGAAAAAAGACTTTCCTATAGGGCAATTGACTTTGTTATCTTCCAGTCGATCTGCTGGAAAAGTTATTAAGGCTTTTGGAAAGGACGTAACAGTAAAGGAAGCTACACCTGAAGCATTTGAAGGTGTTGATATAGCTTTATTCTCTGCAGGTGGTTCTGTATCTAAAAAGCTAGCTCCAGAGGCTGTGAAGCGTGGAGCGGTAGTTGTTGACAATACCAGTGCCTTTCGAATGGATCCAGAAATTCCTCTTGTAGTACCTGAAGTTAACGAAAAGGATATTAAGGAGCATAAAGGGATTATTGCAAACCCAAACTGTTCAACGATCCAAATGGTTGCTGCGCTTGAACCAATTCGTAAGCAATTTGGATTAAAGAGGGTAATTGTTTCCACTTATCAAGCTGTCTCAGGTGCAGGGGCACAAGCTGTAGAAGAGTTGGAAACGCAATCAAGAGCTTTTCTTGATGGTAAAGAAGTGGAAGCGAACTTATTACCTGTTAAAGGGGATAAAAAGCATTATCCAATTGCTTTTAACGCTCTACCACAAATTGATGTTTTCCAAGAAAATGGATACACGTTTGAAGAGATGAAAATGATTAACGAAACTAAGAAAATCATGCATTTGCCGACATTGTCCGTGGCTGCAACCTGTGTAAGATTACCATTCTATAATGCTCATGCAGAAAGTGTATATATTGAGTTGGATCAAGAGGCTACAGTTGAAAAGATTCATGAAGCACTAAAAAATGCCGAAGGAGTTACGTTAGAAGATGATCCATCACAACAAATCTATCCAACACCTCTATCTTCACAAGGAAAACCAGATGTATTTGTTGGAAGAGTTAGAAGAGATCTGGATCAAGTAGATGGTTATCATCTATGGATTGTTTCAGATAATTTACTAAAGGGAGCAGCGTGGAATTCGGTTCAAATTGCTGAAAGTTTGATAAAAAACAATTGGCTTTAGGACCAATATATTAGTTGAGGTGTCAACAACATGAATATCGTAGTGCAAAAATTTGGTGGCACGTCCGTTAAGGATAAGGAAGGGCGTGCTCATGCTATCCATCATATCAAGAATGCCCTGAAGGAGTATGACAAAGTAGTAGTTGTTGTATCTGCAATGGGACGTAAAGGAAATCCTTATTCAACAGATACCCTGTTAAGTTTAATAGACTACCCGAACACAACTGTTACTTCAAGGGAGCTGGATTTGATGATGTCATGTGGAGAAACGATTTCTTCTATTGTATTTACACATGAATGTCAGCAGGCAGGAATAAATGCGACAGCACTAACGGGAGCACAAGCAGGAATACGCACTTCAGCAGATTATACAGAAGCAAAAATAAAAGAAATTAACACGGAGCGATTATTAGGTGAGTTAACAACAAAGGATGTTGTTGTCGTGGCAGGATTCCAAGGGCAAGCGAAAAACGGTGATACGACTACAATCGGACGCGGAGGCAGTGATACAACTGCTGCTGCACTAGGTTCTGCATTAAATGCTAACTCTGTAGATATTTTTACTGATGTAAAAGGAATTATGACAGCAGACCCTAGGATTGTTGATAGTGCTAGGCAATTAGATGTTGTCACATATAATGAAATCAGTAACTTAGCATACCAAGGAGCAAAAGTCGTCCATCCGCGAGCAGTTGAAATTGCGATGCATGGGAAGATACCGCTTCGAATTCGCTCCACTTATTCAGACGATAAAGGAACATTAGTAACAGATATACGAGAATCAATAACAGGAAGAGATATCCCCGATCGATTAGTGACTGGAATCGCGCATTTACCCGGAATAACTCAAGTGAAGGTTCAGGCTAAGAAAGGTGGATATCAGCTTCAATCAGATGTATTTAAATCGATGGCGGAAGCAGGTATTTCGGTAGACTTTATAAATATTTCTCCACAAGGGGTTATTTACACGATCCCAGAGAAAAATACGGATAAAGCATTATCGATTTTAGATGCACTTGGATACGATGTGGAAATAATAAGAAATTGCGCTAAAATTTCTGCTGTTGGTGCAGGAATGACGGGCGTTCCCGGTGTTACAGCCAAAATCGTTCAGTGTTTGATTGATGCTGAAATCCAAATTCTTCAGTCTGCTGATAGCCACACCACAATTTGGGTGTTAGTACGAGAGGAAGATTTAGTGTCTGCTGTTAACACACTTCATCAAGCCTTCGAATTGAACAAAGAAAAGGAAGTTTCCAGAACGTGAAAGGGGAATACTCATGATTTTCGGAAAAGTATTGACCGCTATGGTGACTCCGTTCGATAATCGTGGAAATGTAGATTTCAATAAAACCACGGAACTGATAAATTATTTGCTTGATCATGGGACAGATGGTCTAGTTGTTGCAGGAACAACTGGAGAATCTCCAACTTTGTCAACGGAAGAGAAATTGGCTTTGTTTCAACATGTCGTTCAAGTTGTAAATGGAAGGGTCCCGGTAATTGCAGGTACTGGTAGTAACAATACTCATGCATCCATTGACTTAACAAAGAAGGCTGAAAAGGCCGGCGTGGATGGCATTATGCTAGTGACTCCGTATTATAATAAACCTTCTCAGGAAGGAATGTTCTACCACTTCTCTACCATTGCAGAATCTACTCAACTTCCTATTATGCTTTATAATATACCAGGTCGTTCAGCAGTCAACATGGATGTGGATACGGTTATCCGGTTGTCACAAGTGAGTAACATTGTAGCTATAAAAGAGGCAAGTGGAAATTTGGATGCCATGTCCTCTATTATAGAAAACACAGACGATGATTTTATCTTGTACAGTGGAGATGACACATTAACTTTACCGATATTAGCAATAGGAGGGAAGGGCGTTGTCTCTGTAGTCTCACATGTTATTGGTGATTCTGTTCAAGACATGGTTCAACTTTTTGAACAAGGAAGGGTAGAGGAAGCAGCTGCCTTGCATCGGAAATTACTTCCTATCATAAAATCAGTTTTTATGGCTCCTTCACCCTCACCGATTAAAACTGCACTTCAGATCAAAGGACTAGATGTTGGAGGAGTTAGATTGCCACTTGTTCCTCTAACAGCTGAACAACGTCAGCAGTTATTAGAGACATTGAATCAATAAAACGCTTAAGCACCTAATCCAATTCTGTCTATGGAGCTGAAGCTAGAGATATATCTAAGGCCTGCAAGTTTGCAGGCCTTTTTATAAAGTTAATAAAGTATAAAATCTGTCTAACTCCAGCGTAAAAGTTTCATTGAGTATTCTTAGAAGCTTTTGTCCCAAGTAATCGTACTAAGGTAAGCTACTTAGCTTCTTCGCAGAAACAAGTGCTTTTCTGTTCTAAGGACGCTTGCGCTTTTCTTACTTTCTATTCCCTTCTTATGTATGGGAACTTTTCATCTATACATACTAAATATAGATGAAGAAAGGAGAGTAGGTAAAATGAATAAAGACGATCAATCTCCACAGGAAGAGCATAAGCCTTCTTCCTCACTCGTAGAAAAAATTCAGCAGCTTGGTACTACACAAGTTCCACAGATGGCTGATTCAAACATTCATGTGCTACCGATTATTGGACAAATAGAGGGCCATATCCAGCTTCCACCTCAAAATAAAACAACAAAATATGAACATCTAATTCCCCAACTGATTGCAATTGAACAAAATCCTAAAATTGAAGGTGTTATTGTTTTGTTAAATACAGTAGGAGGAGATGTTGAAGCAGGATTAGCGATTTCAGAAATGGTAGCATCACTATCTAAGCCGAGTGTATCCATTGTTCTTGGAGGAGGCCATTCCATAGGTGTTCCAATTGCCGTTTCAACAACTTATTCCTTTATTACTGAAACGGCTACGATGACGATTCACCCCGTAAGACTTACTGGACTTGTCATAGGAGTACCACAAACCTTTGAATACTTAGATAAGATGCAGGAACGTGTCGTGCAGTTTGTCTTACGGCACTCCAATATTACAGAGGAAAAATTCAAAGAGCTTATGTTCCAAAAAGGGAATTTGACTAGAGATATAGGTACAAATGTTATAGGGAAAGATGCAGTAGATTATGGTTTGATCAATGAAGTTGGGGGAGTCAGTGAAGCGATGACCAAATTAAGAGAGCTTATTGAACAGAATAAAATGAATGAAGGAACGCAGGTGATACAATGATACATTATTCACCACTTCCATATGAGGATATTTATCCACAATCGATGGAAAGCTATGACAAAATCCAGATGATTCAAATTAATGGAAAGCTAGTACTTGCCGAGCGGTTAGAAGATGGATCCTATCGTATTATTCGTCTACTTTCTACAGATCCCCAACATTTTCTAGATGGAAGTGTGGAACCCGGTACCATTATGATATAATGAGAAGCAGCCAAGTATGGTTGCTTCTTTTCTTACATAATAGGAAGACTTGAATTCTTAAAGATAGGTGAAATGAATGGCTAAAAAGAGAAAAAACAGTCGAAAGAAAAAACAACACAAGCTTAAAGCTTCGGTTAAGAATGAGCTTATTGGATTACTGTTTATACTCATTGCCGTGTTTGGCAGTGGAGCGAGTGCAGTCAGTGGAGGCGCAATTCCAGCACTTTTAACGGAGGGGTTCCAATTTTTATTTGGAATTTGGTTTTTTGTTGCCTCCGTTTTTATGTTATTTGTTGGTATATTTTTCATGATAAAACAACGGAAACCAAATTTCGGGCATAAAAGACTTATTGGATTTTACATTTTGTTTACCAGTGTTCTGCTTATTACACATATACAAGTTTACGAAAAAATTATGACACAAACATATGAACCTTCTTTACTAAAAGCAACATGGAATCAATTTACTGCTTATACGAATGGAATAGTTCCACCAGGTGATCTTGGTGGCGGAATGTTAGGAGCTGTATTATTTACATTTACCTATTATTTATTTTCTTCTACTGGGGCAAAAATTGTTGCTTTTTTCGGTGGAATAGTAGGCGTTTTATTTCTTACTGAGTTTTCCATTGGAAAAGCTATTGAATCGAATTGGAATTCTTTTAAAAAAGTTATTGTGGAGCAGAAAAACAGTCTAATTGCGAATCGAACAGAAAAACAAAAAGAGAAAAAACAACAAGTTATGGCTAATCATGAACCAAAAATTGAAAAGGTGACTACTTATGATGAATCATTTGAAGAGGAGCCTATCATTCAAGACTTTACAGATATAGCCTATGCTATGAATACAACAGAGGGATATAATAAAACGCCCCAAGGAAATAAGAGTTTAGACGGAGAAAAACAGGATGAGAAAGAGGAGTTTGACTCTATAGATTTATCAAATTCTACTGCTGTTACCGAAATGGAAAATGAAGACTATATTCTCCCGCCTCTTGAAATATTAGAAGAGCCAAACTTCAGTTCCCAACAAAACGAAAGGTCACACATCCAACAAACCGTTAAAAAACTTGAAAGAACATTTCAAAGTTTTGGAGTAAAGGCTAAAGTAACAAAGGTTCATGTAGGTCCAGCAGTAACTAAATATGAAGTTTATCCTGACATGGGTGTAAAGGTAAGTAAAATAGTAGGTCTTCACGATGATCTGGCTTTAGCACTAGCAGCAAAGGACATACGAATAGAAGCACCAATTCCAGGTAAATCAGCTGTTGGTATTGAAGTACCTAATCAAGAGGTTGCTATGGTTTCATTAAGAGAGGTTTTAGACCAACAAACGATGCAAAATACTTCAAAGTTAGCTTTTGTCTTAGGCAGAGACATTTCGGGAGATGCAGTAGTAGGTGAATTGAACAAAATGCCGCATTTACTAGTAGCAGGAGCTACAGGAAGCGGTAAGAGTGTTTGTATTAATGGGATTATTACTAGTATTCTCATGAGGGCCAAGCCCCATGAGGTCAAAATGATGATGATAGATCCAAAAAAGGTAGAGCTTAATGTATATAATGGGATTCCCCACCTCCTTTCTCCAGTGGTTACGGATCCGAAGAAAGCTTCAAGGGCATTAAAAAAGGTTGTGTCTGAAATGGAAAGAAGATACGATCTTTTCTCAGAAACAGGCACTAGAAATATTGAAGCCTACAATAATTATATTCGTCGCTGGAATGAAGAAGGAGAGGAATTACAACCAACTCTTCCTTACATTGTTGTTTTAGTTGACGAGCTTGCGGATTTAATGATGGTTGCTTCGAACGATGTGGAGGATGCGATTACAAGATTAGCACAAATGGCCCGTGCTGCTGGTATTCATTTAATTATTGCTACTCAGCGGCCGTCTGTGGATGTTATAACAGGAGTCATTAAAGCTAACATTCCATCAAGAATAGCGTTTAGCGTTTCTTCACAAACTGATTCAAGAACCATTCTTGACATGGGAGGAGCAGAAAAGTTATTAGGACGAGGGGATATGCTATATATGCCAGTTGGTATATCCAAGCCTACCCGAGTTCAAGGTGCTTTTCTATCAGATGAAGAGGTAGAACGCGTCGTCAATCATTGTATAGAGCAACAAAAAGCACAATACCAAGAGGATATGATTCCAGAAGAAGAGTCAGCTGTAAAAGAAGAAGTGGATGATGAATTATATGAAGATGCTGTAGAGCTAATATTAGAAATGCAAACAGCGAGCGTTTCTATGCTTCAACGTCGCTTTAGAATTGGTTATACTCGTGCAGCACGATTAATCGATGCAATGGAACAAAGAGGAATAGTCGGTCCATATGAAGGAAGCAAACCGAGAGAAGTTCTATTGTCAAAATCTGTAGAAGAAGAAAGAACATTATAGAAATAATCACAAGAAGATCTGTCTTTTCGATAGGTCTTTTTGTGCATAAATAGCACTCTCTATTCAAACAATAAATTATTGAACATGGAAAAGGGATATTCAAATACCAGAAAAAAAGTAAAAACTAAAACTTCCTATTTATTTCTAGATGAATTAATGGTATATTTATCACAGAAATATAAAGAGTCGACGTCAGAGGTCAGATCTCTTAAAGTCGAAGGGAAATAAGGTGGAAATATGTCGATTCGTCCTGATAATAGACATTTATATCTACAAGTTATTGATCAAATAAAAAAGGACATTGAAGAAGGCGTTTACAAGGAAGGGGAAAAACTTCCATCTGAATTTCATTTATCTAAAATGTTGGGAATCTCAAGGGCAACTTTGAGAGAGGCGTTACGGGTATTGGATGAAGAAAATGTGGTTACAAGAAGGCATGGGGTTGGGACCTTCGTCAATTCTCGCCCAATGTTTTCGTCAGGGATCGAAGAATTGTATAGTGTAACAAATATGATTGAGAGAATTGGTATGGTTGCTGGTTCTCGTTACTTGAGCGCAGAGGTTGTTACAGCAAATGACGAGGATAAAAAAAGGTTTCATCCATTGGAATTTGATGAGGTTTCGGTTGTTGAACGGGTCCGAACAGCAGATGCAACACCTGTAGTATATTGTATCGACCGATTTCCGGCTCACTTGGTTTCCATTCACGATATACATAAGTCAGACTCGTTTTTTAAAGTCATTGAGGAAGAAGCTCATAAAAGAATAAGTTATGCTGTGACTTATATTGAGCCGATTGGTTTTCATGAAACAATATCGCCTATTTTAAATTGTGGTGTAGACCAGCCATTATTACTTCTTAAACAATTACACTTTACAGAAGAAGATGAGCCTATATTATACTCTAGTAATTATTTCCGTGCTGATAAGTTTAGTTTTCATGTTTTAAGAAAACGGGTCTAGGGGAAACCGAAAAAGAAGAATTGATTGTAAATGGAATCTAATCACCTAAAGGAGGTGGTCATTCACGATAGTGTGTGATTGGATCATTTAGGATAGTTTTTAAAAAAATAATTTTAGGGGGTTATGATTTTGAATTTACGTCGTTTTTTAGTTGTATTTGCATTACTTTTAACGATGGGACTTGTTTTAGGTGCTTGTGGAACTTCAGATGAAGAAAACAACGGTGCTGCAAACGAAGGAAACAACACAACAGATAATACTGGTAATGAAAACGAAGGTACTAACGAAGGTGGAGATACTGCAACAGACTTTACCGTTGGTATGGTAACTGACGTTGGGGGTGTTGATGACAAATCTTTTAACCAATCTGCATGGGAAGGTTTACAAGAATTTGGAGCAGAACACGGTCTTGAACAAGGTCCAAATGGATTTGACTATGTTCAATCTGGTGGAGACGAAGACTACGCTCCAAACCTAAACCAATTAGCACGTCAAGACTTTGACTTAATCTATGGAATTGGATACTTATTAACAGCCGCGGTAGACGAAATTGCGCTACAATTTCCAGACACTAATTTTGCTATCGTAGATTCTGTTGTTGAGCAGCCGAATACTACTAGTATTCTTTTCAAAGAACATCAAGGTTCATTCCTTGTTGGTGTTGCAGCAGCAATGAAAACAGAATCTAACAAAGTTGGATTTGTTGGTGGAGTTGAAGGAGACTTAATTAAAAAGTTTGAAAGCGGCTTTAGAGCAGGTGTTAAATCTGTAAATCCTGATATTGATATTCAAGTGCAATATGCAGAATCCTTTAATGACTCTGCAAAAGGCAAATTAATTGCTGCGGATATGTACAATGGTGGAATTGATGTAATTTACCATGCATCCGGTGGTACTGGTGCAGGTGTATTTGCCGAAGCGAAAGACCGTAAGAAGAGTGACCCAGATCAAAATATTTGGGTAATCGGTGTTGATCGTGACCAACATGAAGAAGGTCAAATCGACGACGATAACGTAACTTTAACTTCCATGGTTAAGCGTGTGGACGTAGCTGTTAAAGACATTGCTGAGCGCACATTAAACGGTGATTTCCCTGGTGGAGAAATTGTCGAATATGGGCTTGAAGGTAATGGTGTGAGTGTAGCTCAAACAAACACTGAAGCAATGACTCAAGAAATCATCGATGCTGTAAATGATTGGCAACAAAAAATTATTGATGGTGAAGTAGAAGTACCTTCTACAAGAGAAGATGCGGATGCTTTTATCGAAGGACTTTAGGCAGTAATCAAAAAGGCTAGTCTACTGTGGACTAGCCTTTTCTTACCTAATATACCTCTCAATCACATCATTACATGAAGGGTTTTTTCGGCCCTCTTCATGTAATGATGTTAGTAAAAGAAAGGAGAGAAGCATGTGGAATACGTTATTGAAATGTTAAATATCAGAAAAGAATTTCCAGGTATTGTTGCAAATGATAATATTACACTTCAAGTCAAACCTGGCGAAATACATGCGCTCCTAGGAGAAAATGGAGCAGGAAAGTCAACGCTTATGAATGTCCTCTTTGGCTTATATCAACCTGAACAAGGGGAAATTAAAGTTAAAGGGAACCCGGTAAAAATCACCGATCCTAATGTGGCTAACGATCTTGGAATCGGAATGGTACATCAGCATTTTATGCTTGTGGAAACGTTTACAGTAACGGAAAATATTATACTGGGTAGTGAACCAAGAAAAAACGGGAAGGTAGACCTTAAGAAAGCAGAGTCAGAAGTTCAGGAACTTTCTGAACGATACGGGTTAAAAGTGGATCCTCGGGCTAAAATTCAAGACATTTCAGTTGGGATGCAGCAACGAGTTGAAATATTGAAAACCCTTTATCGAGGAGCGGATATTCTGATCTTGGATGAACCGACTGCCGTTCTTACCCCTCAAGAAATTAAAGAGCTTACTCAAATTATGAAGTCATTAATAAAAGAAGGAAAATCAATTATATTAATTACCCATAAATTAAAAGAAATAATGGAGTCCTGTGATCGATGTACTGTCATTCGAAAAGGTGTTGGGATCGGTACAATGAATGTTTCCGAAACAAATGTTACAGAGCTTGCTTCATTAATGGTTGGCCGAGAAGTTAGTTTTAAAACAGAAAAGAAATCATCAGACCCAAAGGATAATGTGTTGTCAATTACTAATTTAAAAGTAAAAGATTCACGTGGTGTTGAAATGGTTAAAGGCTTAAATCTAAACCTACGTGCTGGGGAAATTGTCGGGATAGCTGGTGTAGATGGTAATGGACAAACAGAACTTATTGAAGCTATTACCGGTCTGCGGAGAGCAGAGTCTGGTACCATTGAATTGAAAGAAAAGAACATAACGAATATGTCTCCAAGAAAAGTGACAGAATCCGGGGTATCTCATATTCCACAAGACCGTCATAAATATGGCCTAGTCCTTGATTTTCCTATTGGAGAGAATATGGTTTTACAAACGTATTATCAAAAACCGTTCTCGAATAGTATGGGTGTTTTAAACTTTAAAGAAATATATAAGAAGGCAAAATCTTTAATCGAAGAATTCGACATTAGAACACCTAGTGAGTATACATTAGCACGCTCGTTATCTGGGGGGAATCAGCAGAAAGCGATCATCGCTCGCGAAGTTGATCGATCTCCTGAGTTATTGATTGCAGCACAACCAACTAGAGGACTAGATGTGGGAGCAATTGAATTTATTCATAAGAGACTTATTGATGAACGTGATAAAGGAAGAGCCGTACTCCTTGTGTCTTTTGAGTTAGATGAGATTATGAATGTGAGTGACCGTATAGCGGTTATGTTTGATGGAAAAATTGTTGCAGAAGTCAAACCAAACGAAACAGATGAACAAGAATTAGGCCTACTTATGGCAGGTAGTAAAAAGCAGAAAGTAGGTGAAGCAGAATGAATAGTCGCTTAACAAATGTTTTGATCCCTGTTATTTCTGTGCTTTTTGGCTTAATCGCAGGAGCTATCATTATGTTGGTTTTTGATTACAATCCGATTAAAGGATACACTGCATTATGGAATGGTGCTTTTGGTGATTCCTATTGGTTAGGTGAAACTTTGCGCCAAGTGACTCCTTATATTCTATCAGGTTTGGCGGTTGCTTTTGCTTTTAGAACAGGTCTTTTTAATATTGGAGTGGAAGGGCAAGTTTTTGTTGGTTGGGTGGCATCCGTTTGGGTTGGTACAGCAATCAATGCTCCATCCTTTATTCATGTCCCATTAGCCATTTTAGCTGCTGTAATTGCAGGTGGATTATGGGGATTTGTACCAGGTTTTCTTAAAGCAAGATTTGGTGTTCACGAAGTAATTGTATCTATTATGATGAACTATATTGCTTTACACATTAGTAATGAAATGATTCGCTCTGTATTAACGGACAACCAGGATAAAACGGAAAAAATCGCAGAGACTGCATCGTTAAGAGCACAATGGCTTATTGATTTAACTGACCATTCAAGATTGCATATGGGTATTTTTGTAGCCCTTATAGCCGCTGGTATCATGTGGTTCTTGCTTGAAAAAACGAAAACTGGCTATGAGCTGCGCTCTGTTGGGTTTAACCAACATGCATCCAATTATGCTGGAATGAATGTTAAGCGTAATATAATATTAGCTATGGTTATATCCGGAGCCTTTGCTGGAGTTGCAGGTGCTATGGAAGGGTTAGGTACTTTTGAATACATGTCGATCAAGTCTGGATTTACGAACATTGGATTTGATGGAATTGCTGTTGCCTTATTAGGAGGCAGTACGGCTATTGGTGTCGTATTATCTGCTTTATTATTCGGGGTATTAAAGCAAGGTGCACTTAATATGCCTATGGGGGCTGGAGTGCCGTCTGAGTTAGTTGAAATAGTTATTGCACTCATTATTTTCTTTGTGGCTTCTAGCTATATCATTCGTTGGTATTTACTAAAGTTCAAGAAGGAGGGGAAGTAAGATGGGTTTTCTAGATACTTTAACATCTATGATTCCATTAGCCATGTTTTTCGCAGCACCCCTCATTTTTACAGCAATCGGTGGAGTTTTTAGTGAACGATCTGGTGTAGTAAATATTGGCCTTGAAGGTCTTATGGTAATGGGGGCATTCGTTGGAGTTGTCTTTAACATCTTTTTTGCTGATACCTTTGGCGCAGCTACTCCTTGGATTTCGATTTTAGTTGCAGCTATTGTCTCGTCCCTATTTTCTATTATCCATGCCGTGGCTTCTATCACATTTCGTGCAGACCACGTGGTCAGCGGGGTAGCCATTAACTTCCTTGCTCTTGGATTAGGCTTGTTTTTAACGAAACAGTGGTTTGGAAGAGGTCAAACAGGTTCAATCTCTGAACCATTTTATACAACAACTGTACCTTTTCTAAGTGACATTCCAATTATTGGTCCAATCCTTTTTCAAAAATGGTTCCTTACTTCTTACGTTGCCATAATCGTTGCAGTCCTTGCTTGGTTTGTTTTGTTTAAAACACCATTTGGACTTAGACTTCGTTCAGTAGGGGAACATCCTATGGCAGCTGATACAAATGGTATAAATGTTAATCGAATTCGCTATATTGGTGTTATGATTTCTGGTTTTATGGGAGGACTTGGTGGTTCTGTTTATGCTCTAACAATCGCTCATGAATTTTCCCATAGTACCATTGTTGGTCAAGGCTTCATGTCACTTGCAGCCGTTATTTTTGGAAAGTGGCATCCATTAGGAGCTATGGGAGCAGCTATTTTCTTTGGGTTTGCTCAAAGTTTAGCTGTTGTGAGCACAAGCATTCCATTTTTGGAAAACGTTCCATCAGTATTTATTACGATAGCTCCTTATTTGCTAACCATTCTAGCTTTAACTGGTTTCATAGGGAGAGCTACTCCTCCAAAAGCACTGGGTACCTCCTATGTAAAGGGCAGTCGTTAAAACAAAAAAATCCTTCTCAACAAATATGTTTGAGGAGGATTTTTTGCATGTCATTTTTAATCTTCTTTCTTTTAGGGTAAAGTAAAGGGAGGAAAATACATTTTCGGAGGGATTATATGGGAAAGATTCAAGAAACTTGGGAAGAAAGAAAAGGTTTTCGTTTACATTTTATTCCCACTAAAAAATTTAAAACAAATACAATTGTCGTAAAATTTCGTTCTTCATTAGATAGAGAAACTATTTCTAAGCGAGCCCTATTGTCATCTATATTAGATAAAGGTACGATCAACTACCCTTCTTCCTTGGATTTACGTAGAGCATTAGATTATTTGTATGGAGCTGTCTTAAGTATTGATAGTTCAAAAAAAGGAAATAATCATATTCTAAGTATAAGATTGGAGCTTCCTAATGACACTTACATCCAAAATGAATCCAATTTATTGGAGGATGCTTTAAATTTATTAAAGGAAATTATCTTTCAGCCTAATGTTGAAAATCAATCTTTTCCAGACCAAATAGTGGAACGTGAAAAGAAAAACATGGTAGCCAAAATCCAATCTATTAAAGATGATAAGATGAGTTTAGCGAATATGCGATTATTGGATATTATGTTTGAAAATGATCCCTATTCCCTGCATGTACAAGGGTATGAAGAGGATTTATCCAATATTAATGGCAAAAACCTTTATGAAAATTATCAATCAATGATTAGTGAGGACGAAATGGATATTTACTTTGTCGGACATCGGGAAGTTGAAGAAATTAGAACCTTAATAGATGACTTATTTTCAAGAAGTGTTTCTTCTTCTGTAAGAAGTGTCCAAGAAAACAATCTTTCTGACCAGAGAGATTTTCAAAAGGTTATCGAAGAAGATGACGTTCAACAGGCAAAGCTCCATATTGGTTATCGAACGCCTATCACCTTTAAGGATGAAAATTATTATGTCCTACAGGTGTTCAATGGTCTATTTGGTGGATTTCCGAGTTCTAAACTGTTTATGAATGTGAGAGAAAAACATAGTCTAGCTTATTATGCTTCCTCACGCTTTGAAAGCCATAAAGGACTTTTATTGGTATTTAGCGGGGTAGCTCCAGATAAACTAGAACAAGCGGAAACTATTATTGATGAACAACTTGAAGAAATGAAAAAAGGAAATTTCACTAAAGAACAGCTGGAAGAAACAAAAAGCTTGGTTAAAAGCCAAATATCTGAGACTTTTGATCAGGCTCAAGGTATTATTGAAGTTTTGTATCACCAAGTCATCTCAGGAAAAAGGATTTCAGTTGAAGAAATGATTGAAAAAATCGAATCTGTGCAAAAAAAGCAAGTCACAAATGTAGCTAAACAAGTAGAAAAAGATACGACTTATATTTTAACAGCAGCAAGGGGGGAGAAGTAATGGAAAAAAGAAATATTGAGGGATTACATGAAACGATTTATGAAGAAATTCTCGATAATGGGCTTAAGGTTGTTCTTTTACCTAAGCCAGATATGGCGAAAACCTTTAGCATCTTTCAAACCAAATACGGGTCCAACGATTTATCTTTTGTACCAATTGATCAAAATGATAAAGTAACAGTACCAGAGGGGATTGCCCATTTTTTGGAGCATAAGCTATTTGAAAAAGAAGATAGAGATGTTTTTCAGGATTTTACAAAGCAGGGAGCCTCAGCAAATGCTTTTACATCGTTTAATAAGACTGCCTATCTTTTTTCGGCTACCACTAATATAGATGAAAATATAAATACTCTTTTGGATTTTGTTCAAGATCCGTATTTTTCAGACCAGTCAGTTGAGAAAGAAAAGGGGATCATTGGTCAGGAAATTAAAATGTACGATGACCAACCGGACTGGAGAGCCTTCTTCGGAATTATACAAACCATGTACAAAGAACATCCTGTCAGAATTGACATAGCTGGGACGGTGGACTCGATTGACAAAATAACAAAAGAAGATCTTTACACTTGCTATTACACGTTCTATCATCCATCGAACATGATCTTTTTTGCTACAGGTCCGTTTGATCCTGAAAAAATGATGAAACTAATTAAAGATAATCAGTCTAACAAAACCTTTGAAAAACAAGAGGAAGTTCAACGTTTCTTGCCTGATGAACCAGATCCAGTTTTTAAAAAGGAAAATACGATACAAATGCCTGTCTCCATAGAAAAAGTTATGGTTGGGATTAAGGAGAAGAAAAGCAGACTAAATAAAGATAACTGGCTAAAAAATGAGCAAATGCTTTCCATGATTCTAGATCATTATTTCTCGAAAAGTGGGGATTACTATCAGAAATTGTATGATGAGCAGTTGATTGATGGAAGCTTTCATTTTGAAACGATGCTTGATTTAGATTATGGGTTTAGTTTACTTGGTGGAAATTCCGAAAATCCTGAAGAATTGGCTAATCGAATAAAAGAAATGCTTTTTGAATTAAAAAACGGCAAATTTAGTGATGAAGAATTCACCAGAATGAAGCGAAAGAGAATAGGTCATTTATTAAGGTCCATGAACTCTCTCGAATTCATTTCCCAGCAGTATATCCAATATGAGCAATTGGGATTTGACTTTTTTGAGGTGTTGCCTACTATCGAGTCACTTCAAAAGCAGGAAGTGGAAGATTTTTTATCAGAATGGATTGATGAAAATCAAATGGCAGTATCTTATGTGAAAGCGAAGGGATAGGCGTAGATGGGGAATAAAAAGGTTTTAATTTGCGGAGCAAGTGGTGATCTGGGATATTCCATTGCTCAAAAGCTTCTTTCATCGAATTATGAACTTGTCCTGCACTACTTCCAAAATGAAGCTCGAATTCAGGAACTAAAAGATGGTTTTCCAAATCAAATTTTACAAACTTTAAAAGCTGATTTTAGAGATGAGAGCAGCGTTCAACAACTTTTGGAAAAATTAAGTGTTACTCCTGAGGGTGTCGTATTTGCAAATGGAATATCCTACGAAAAGTTATTTCAAGACAGCTCTTTGCAAGTTATGGATGATTTGTATAAGATTCACCTTAAAGGCCCGTGGATCGTTTTACAGAGTCTCATGCCTCATATGATTCGAAAACAAGCAGGAAATATTATCTTTATTAGTTCTGTATGGGGAGAGGTAGGTGCCAGTTTTGAAACTATTTACTCTTCCTTTAAAGGCGCTCAAAATGCTTTTACTCGTGCCTTATCGAAAGAAGTGGGCAAGTCAAATATTCGAGTGAATAGTATTGCTCCTGGTTGGATTGAAACGAAGATGAATGCTCATTTACAAGACTATGAGAAGGAAGTGGCGGAAGATTCCATTTCATTGGGCAGGATTGGAAGTACTGAAGAAGTGAGTAATGTAGTAAAATTTCTGATAAGTGAAGAGTCACAATATATCCATGGCCAAATTCTAAAAGTTGATGGTGGTTGGACCTAATAATTAATGAATAATTTAACGCCCTTCTTCAGAAACTAGAACTGTAAGTTTTCTGAAGGAGGGAAATAAAATGTCTGTTCTTGACAACTTTGAAACATGGAAAGACTTTCTTGGAGATCGCTTGCATCAAGCTGAAGGCGAAGGTATGGATCAAAAAGTAATCGAAAATGTAGCGTATGAAATTGGAGATTACTTATCAAAATCTGTCGATGCCAAAAATGAGCAAGAAGCTATTATCAAGGAACTTTGGAATGCAGCGAGCAAAGATGAGCAACATGCCATTGCTAACGCTATGGTAAAGCTAGTTCAAAATGAAGGCGCGAAGTAAACAAGGGGACTTTCTCCCCTTGTTTTCCTTTATAATGATACTTTTCATATTTTTTTAACTGAAATGTTGAATTTGACTAAAGTTTGCTTAAATAACCTTTTCGAAAAGGGTAAAATCATTTATTATAGAACTGAGTATTATCATCCACTTAAAGGAAGGAGTTGTTTATGAAAAAAATTGAATGGTATTTAGAATATGAAATACAGCACAATCGTCCTGGGCTACTCGGTGACATTGCTTCATTGTTAGGTATGCTATCCATAAACATTATTTCAATTAATGGAGTAGAAAATAGCCGACGTGGACTCCTTCTTTTATGTAAGAATAACGACCAAATTAAAAGACTTCAATCCATCTTACAGACAATGGATACGATTAAAATTACAAAATTAAGGAAACCTAAAGTTAGAGATCGTTTAGCTGTAAGGCATGGGAGATATATACATAGTGATGTAGATGACAAAAAGACCTTTCGTTTTGTTAGAGACGAGTTAGGATTGCTTGTCGATTTTATGGCCGAGTTATTTAAAAAGGATGGGCATAAATTAATAGGTATTAGAGGAATGCCTCGTGTAGGAAAGACTGAATCCGTGGTAGCTGCAAGTGTTTGTGCAAATAAACGATGGCTTTTTGTTTCTAGTACATTGCTAAAACAAACAGTTCGAAGTCAACTCATTGAAGATGAGTATAGTGATGACAATCTTTTCATAATTGATGGAATAGTTTCTACGAGAAGAGCTAACGAAAAACATTGGCAGTTGGTTAGAGAAATAATGCGCCTTCCAGCTACGAAAGTCGTGGAGCATCCTGATATTTTTGTTCGTGAAACAGAATATACATTAGAAGATTTTGACTACATTATCGAACTTCGAAATGATAATGAGGAAGAGATTGTGTATGATACAGTTGAAAAGCCAGAATTTTCTGAGAGTGAAGGATTCTCCATGTTTGATTTTTAAAAATGGATGGTGTTATGAATGGAAATTGGAATAAAGCTTAAAGAAGCTCGGGAAGCCAAAGGACTCACCCTTGAAGATATTCAAGAAAAGACTAAAATACAAAAAAGGTATTTACAGGCTATCGAAAAAGGTGACTTTAGTGTAATGCCTGGGCAATTCTATACCAGAGCATTTATTCGTCAATATGCTGAAGTTGTAGACTTAGATCCTACTGAGGTATTAGATGACTATAAAAGTGAGATTCCTCCTCCATCTAATGAAGAATACGTGAATTATTCCCGTGTTCAAAGTCATCATTCAAATAGTTCTAATCGTACCTCAGCTGTTTTTTCCGTATTTCCAAAAATTATTGTTACAATCTTAATTATTGGTATTATCGTGTTCGCTTGGTATTTCTACACACAAATGTTGGAAAAAAATAATAGTGAACAACCTCAAAATGAAATTAATGGGAACAATGAAGTAATATTACCTGATGAGCCAGATAGAAACAATGCGAATAATACAGGAGAGATTAATAACCAAGAGATTCCCGAAGAAGATGTTGACCAGCCAGAAAATATACCTGAAGAAGAATCAGAGCCTACTATACAATTGGTTGAACCAGGAACAGAGGATAGTCTTTATCACAAGTATGAGCTCGTTCAGGGTGATCAAATTCTCATTGAGTTAAATGTTGAGGATGCTAACGCGGAAACCTACATTGATGTCGAAAATGGCAAAGGCGCGGTGCTCTTTAGCAACCCAGCGAGAAATTTAAGGAAGGAAAATTCTCCTCAAACCCTCGATGCTAGTGGTGAAGAAAAAGTGATCATCAATGTTGGGAATGCCAAAGCTCTTCATTTAATTGTTAATGGAGAAACCATTGAATTTCCGATTGATCCAACGATTCCAGGGAATGAACATCAGTGGATTGAAATTACAAAAGCCCAATAAAAGTTTTGATTTTCTTTGCTTGAAACATGTTCCCTTGCTACAATATAAGTGGCAAGGGTTTTGTATTACATAATGTTAAGGAGGAAGTTCATTGAATATTCCAAATCGTATTACGATCTCACGAATTTTACTTATTCCTATATTTATTCTACTATTATCTCTTCCTTTGGACTGGGGCACTTGGTCGATCGGTGAAAACGAGCTTCCAGTTATTGATTTTGTGGCTGCCCTTTTATTTATTGTAGCGTCTGTTACTGACTGGGTAGATGGGCACTATGCTAGAAAATACAAACTTGTTACTAATTTAGGGAAATTCCTAGATCCACTTGCAGATAAACTACTTGTATCGGCAGCACTTATTTTATTAGTTGAGATGGATTTAGCATCTGCTTGGATTGTTATTATTATTATTAGCAGAGAGTTTGCTGTTACAGGACTTCGTCTTGTTGCGGCAGGAGAAGGGATTGTACTAGCAGCTAGTCAGATGGGGAAATTAAAAACATGGATTCAAATCATTGCTATATCAGCCTTGCTTTTACATAACTTTCCATTCTCATATTTGGGATTCCCATTCGGTGAAATTGCTTTATATGCTGCTTTAATTATCACTGTTGTGTCGGGGTGGGATTATTTCAAAAAGAATTGGCATGTTATGAGGAATTCTAAATGAGTGAAAATAAGTGGAATGCAGAGATTATTGCAGTAGGCACAGAGCTACTGCTAGGACAAATAGATAATACGAATGCTACTTGGATCTCAGAACAGTTGGCAAAGTACGGGATTTCAGTTTTTTTTCATCAGGTTGTTGGAGATAACTTGGATAGAGTTAGGAAAGTTTTTAAACAAGCAAGTGAGCGATCCAATCTTGTTATTGTCACTGGTGGCTTAGGGCCAACAGATGATGATCTCACAAGGGAAGCATTGCAGCCTATTATTAATCAAGAGATTATCATCCATGAAGAAACTGTAGAAAAAGCTAAGGAGATTTTATCAAAACGAAATCGTAACTATACTTCAAATAATGAAAAGCAAGCTAGGGTTTTTAAGAATGCAAAAGTATTTACAAATGATGTTGGCATAGCTCCAGGAATAGTTGTTTCTGATAAAAGTGTTTATTGGATTTTATTACCTGGTGTCCCAAAAGAAATGAAGCATTTGTTAGGTGATAAAATTCTTCCTTTCTTAAAAACTGAACTATCTTTAGACCAAATTATTCAGTCCAAGATGTTGCGCTTTGTAGGAATAGGAGAGGCAGATTTAGCAGCTCGAGTAGATGAATTATTGAAACAGCAATCCAATCCAACCATAGCCCCTTTAGCCCAAACGGGAGAAGTGGCATTGCGGATAACTGCTAGAGCTTCCACTTTATATGATGCTAACCAATTAATACTAGAAACGGAACATAAATTACGAGACATTGTTGGTGAATTTCATTATGGAGAAGATGAGTTGAACCTACCTGAAGTGATCATTGAAAATCTCGTTCGAAAGAATTGGATGATTTCAGCTGCAGAGAGTCTCACTGGCGGATTATTTATAGAGGGGTTAATCCAAGTACCAGGTGCTTCTAAGGCCTGCCATGGAGGTATTGTATCTTATAGTCGTGTTTCTAAACAAAACTTATTGAACATTCCAAAGGATTTAATCGAGAAATATGGGACAGTTAGCGAAGAATGTGCCAATGCAATGGTCAACAATGTTCAGAAAATCACCGGCTCAGATATTGCTATTAGCTTTACGGGAGAGGCTGGCCCAACTTCGTCAGAAGGAAAGCCAGCAGGAACTGTTTATATTGGCGTGAAAGTCGCAGATAATGAAGCAGAAGTGTTTTCCTTTTTATTTCATGGAAGTCGGGAAAATATTCGAGAACTTTCTGTGAAAAAAGGATATGAATTAATTTTTCATGAAATTCAAAAACTTGGCGATAAAAAAAGATAAAAAATAGAAAATCCTTAGAAGAAAATTTAATTTTCTAAGGTTTTTTTTCTGAAATATAACAGAACGTTCATTCGGTAATTTGGTTGGCAATTTTTTAAAAAAAGTATATGATAGGAGTAGTTTGATAGAAAGGGGAGAATAATTTGAGTGATCGTAAACAAGCTCTTGATATGGCGTTACGCCAGATAGAAAAACAGTTCGGCAAAGGATCCGTAATGAAACTAGGGGAGCGCGCAGAGCAGCGTGTTTCAACTGTGCCTAGTGGGTCACTAGCATTGGATGTGGCGTTAGGTGTTGGAGGATATCCACGAGGAAGAGTTGTGGAAATCTATGGACCAGAATCCTCTGGTAAAACAACAGTTGCTCTTCATGCCATTGCGGAGGCACAAAAAAAAGGTGGACAAGCCGCATTTATAGATGCTGAACATTCTTTGGATCCTGCCTATGCAAGTAAGCTCGGAGTTGATATTGATGAGCTTCTGCTTTCTCAACCAGATACAGGGGAGCAGGCACTTGAAATTGCCGAGGCTCTTGTTCGTAGCGGAGCGGTTGATATTATCGTCATTGACTCTGTTGCAGCACTTGTTCCAAAGGCTGAAATTGAAGGCGAAATGGGAGATTCCCATGTGGGTCTTCAAGCACGATTGATGTCACAAGCTTTACGTAAATTGTCTGGAGCGATTAACAAGTCTAAGACAATTGCTATCTTTATTAACCAGATCCGTGAAAAAGTGGGAGTTATGTTTGGTAAATTAGCTGTTTAAAAAATTAAACAGTTTGCCGTCCTTTAGAGTAATCTGATGGATTATTAGAGCGGAATGAAGCGGGAAAACCTAAGTAACATGAGTATATGGCAACCCGAACCGAAGGCTAGCACTAAAATGCTGGTCAGGGGCAACGCATAGATTCTGAACCTACTATAACGTAGACTATAATGGATCCAAGAGGCCGCTCCACCCTAACACTTTGGTGTGGGTGAAAAGATATGCTGAGCTGTGTGGAAACATACAGAAGTAAGGATAAAAAGCCTTATGATAACAAATCTGAACCCTGAAATAACTCCTGGCGGACGCGCGCTAAAATTCTACTCAACAGTACGTTTAGAAGTACGTCGTGCTGAAGCACTAAAAATAGGTAACGACATGGTTGGTAATAGAACGAAGGTTAAAGTAGTTAAGAATAAAGTAGCTCCACCATTTAAACAAGCAGAAATTGATATCATGTATGGAGAAGGAATCTCAAGAGAAGGCGAGCTTCTTGATATTGGCGCCGACCTTGATGTTGTCGAAAAGAGTGGAGCATGGTATTCCTACAAAGGCGAACGTCTTGGGCAAGGTAGAGAAAATTCTAAGCAATTCTTAAAAGAAAATGGTGATATTGCTGAAGAGATTTATCTTGCAATAAGAAAACACTATAATTTAGATCAAGAAGCAGAAGTCAAGGCAGAAGAAGACCAACAATTACTAGACGTTTAATAAGGACATCCTCTTACTTAAAATGAATGAGTAGGAGGATGTTTATTTATTGTCTCCATTTTTTTCTTCTTTCTTTTCCCTTTTTCGACCATTCCTTGACAATGTTATAGTACAAGCTTAAAATTAACATGTATAATTTCATTTTTCTTTATTCCGATAATTATGAAATGTGTATGTCTGAAAATGAAAGTTGTACATGCCGACAGACATGAAATTTTAAAAAGTTGATAGCAAGAGGAGGTGAAGTCATGGAAGACATGCTAACACTAATCATCTCCATTTTGCTTGCCCTAATCGTCGGTATTGTTGTTGGTTATCTGATTCGTAAATCCATTGCCGAGGCGAAGATTTCTAGTGCTGAGCAATTAGCGAAGCAAATTGTAGAAGATGGACGAAGAAATGCTGAAGCAGCTAAGAAAGAAGCGTTATTAGAGGCAAAGGACGCTAACCATCGTTTTCGTCAAGAAGCTGAACAAGAACTTCGTGAACGTCGTATGGAACTTCAAAAGCAAGAAAGTCGTATGATGCAGAAAGAAGAGAATCTAGACCGCAAAGGTGAGACACTCGATAAGCGTGAACTCATGTTAGAAAGGAAAGAAAACTCCTTAGCAGAAAAACAACAACAAATTGAAGAAATGGAAAGCAAAGTGGGAGCCGTGTTAGAAAAGCAACAAGCGGAGTTAGAGCGTGTATCCGGCTATACATCCGACCAAGCTAAACAAGTTATTTTAGAGCGGGTAGAGAAAGAATTGTCCCATGAAACTGCTGTAATGATTAAAGAAACGGAAAACCGTGCGAAAGAAGAAGCAGATAAAAGAGCAAAAAACATTTTATCTCTTGCATTACAGCGTTGTGCTGCTGACCACGTTGCCGAAACTACTGTTTCTGTTGTGAACCTTCCTAACGATGAAATGAAAGGTCGAATCATTGGTAGAGAAGGACGTAACATCCGGACATTAGAAACCTTAACAGGAATTGACCTAATTATTGATGATACTCCTGAAGCGGTTATTTTATCTGGATTTGATCCAGTTCGCAGAGAAATAGCAAGAATTGCTCTTGAAAAACTTGTCCAAGATGGACGAATTCACCCTGCGCGTATTGAAGAAATGGTTGAAAAATCTCGACGAGAAGTGGATGAATATATCCGTGAAATGGGAGAGCAAACAACATTTGAAGTGGGAGTACATGGGTTACATCCTGACTTAATTAAGATTTTAGGACGATTAAAGTATCGTACAAGTTATGGTCAAAATGTATTAAAGCATTCTGTGGAAGTCGCCTATTTATCTGGATTACTTGCTGCAGAGCTAGGGGAAGATGAAACACTTGCTAGACGAGCTGGTCTTCTCCATGACATAGGAAAGGCAATTGATCATGAAGTCGAAGGAAGTCACGTTGAGATAGGTGTTGAACTTGCAACGAAATATAAGGAGCATCCAGTTGTAGTTAATGCGATTGCTTCACACCATGGAGACGAAGAACCTACTTCAATTATATCTGTACTTGTAGCAGCTGCAGATGCGTTGTCTGCTGCTCGTCCAGGAGCTAGAAGCGAAACCTTAGAGAATTACATTAAGAGGTTAGAAAAGCTTGAAGAAATTTCAGATGGGTATGAAGGGGTCGAAAAATCCTTTGCTATCCAAGCAGGTCGTGAAGTTAGAATCATGGTTAAGCCTGATGAAATTGATGACCTTGAAGCCTTAAGCTTAGCTCGTGATATTCGCAATCGAATTGAATCAGAGTTAGATTATCCAGGACATATAAAGGTGACTGTGATAAGAGAGACTCGAGCTGTTGAATATGCAAAATAGAAAAAGTGGCCATTTTTGGCCACTTTTTCTATTTTGACAAGGGAATAGACACTGTGACATCATATAAAATAGAAAGTCATCCTAAAGATTTAAGAGAAAGGATTAAATAACATGAAAATATTATTTGTTGGGGATGTATATGGATCTCCTGGACGTGATATGATCCAAAACTACCTAGGTCGTTTAAAAAATAAATACCATCCAGACCTCACCATTATAAACGGGGAAAATTCAGCAAATGGAAAAGGGATTACTGAAAAAATCTATAAGCAGCTAATGGAATGGGGAGCAGATGTCATTACTTTAGGAAATCATACCTGGGATAATAAAGAAATTTTTGATTTTATTGATGATGCTAACCGAATGATTCGACCAGCAAACTTTCCAAAGGATACTCCAGGTCAAGGAATGTTAATTACATCTGTTCAGGGAGTGAAAGTAGCTATTATCAATATGCAAGGAAGGACCTTTATGCCACCGTTGGATGATCCGTTTCAGGTTATGGATCATTTAGTGTCAGAAGCTAAAAAACAAACTAATATTATCTTTGTTGATTTTCATGCGGAGGCAACAAGCGAAAAACTAGCAGTGGGTTGGCATTTAGACGGAAAAGTTAGTGCTGTAGTGGGTACTCATACACATGTTCAGACCGCTGATGAACGCGTACTTCCTCATGGTACCGCCTATATTACAGATGTAGGGATGACAGGACCTTATAATGGTATCTTAGGTGTGGACCGCGAATCAGTTATTCGTAAATTCCAAACTAGTCTCCCTGTTCGGTTTGATGTATCTAAAGATCCTGCAACGCAATTAAGTGCAATACTTGTAGACGTTGACAATAAAACAGGGTTAGCCAAACAAATTGATAGAATTTTAATTAATGATGATCATCTTTTTGTCATAGAATAGAAAATAATTGAATTTTTCGGAAAATTCATTCATAATAAAAAGGAATATCTCATCAGTCCATGAATATAGTAGAAGTGGAACTTAGTCCAAGAAGGAGGAACTACTCATGGAAATATTAAAAGTATCATCTAAATCCAATCCGAACTCTGTCGCAGGTGCATTGGCTAATGTATTGAGAGAACGTGGGACTGCTGAAATCCAGGCTATTGGAGCTGGTGCACTGAACCAATCAGTGAAAGCCGTAGCGATTGCAAGAGGGTTTGTAGCACCTAGTGGAGTTGACCTCATTTGTATTCCCGCTTTTACAGATATCATGATTGACAATGAAGAGCGTACAGCAATCAAATTGATTGTTGAACCTAGATAAACGCATTTCACCTGTTTGCCTTTGCAAACAGGTTTATTTTTTACTATCATAATTTATAAGTTTCACTTATGATGGAATAAGGCTTATGCCATTAAAACTTCCACTCAAGAGTATAAGGACTTCTAAGAAAGCTAAATACGCTTTCAAGAATCCCTTTAACGATAAGTCAAGTTTTTCTAATGATCTGAAAAGTATAGACTATTAGGGAATATACATATTCCATAGGTTGGAGGAGTTAGTTATGTGGATCGATACGCATTGTGATGTTCTTTGGAAGCTTTGGGATAATTCTAGTATTTCTTTTTCAGAAAGTGATCAACTAAGGATTGATTGGAAAAAGTGGGGAAACAGCAGCTTACAAACACAAGGATTCGCTTTATTTGTTCCAGATGATGTTTCATCAAAGGATCAATTTAGGGTAGTAGAAGAGATGATTGAAATTTTTAGAAATAAGGTTCTTACTACCTCTCCCAATATAAAATGGGTGAGAAATGGTAAAGAAATACAGGAGTTGCAACCAAAGGAAAAGGGAGCCTTTCTTGCATTAGAAGGATGCCATCCCATTGGAAATGATATTGGATTGCTTAAGAAATTATTAGACCTAGGAATCATTTATGTTGGGCTTACTTGGAATCAACCGAATCTAGTTGCTGATGGCATTGGAGAACCTCGTGGAGGAGGACTTACTAAATTCGGAGAAGAAGTCATTCAGGTGATTAATGACTATCATGGATTTGTTGATGTTTCTCATGTGTCCATTCAAGGGTTTTGGGACACTATGAAATTTGCAGACTTTCCAATTGCTAGCCATTCAAATGCAAAGTCTATTTCTCCTCATCGCCGTAATTTAGATGATGACCAGATTAAAGCTCTTATTCAGAAAAAGGGGTGGATAGGAGTTACCTTTGTTCCAGAATTTTTAACAAGGGATATGAGTCATCAAGCAACCAAGCAAGATGTTCTTCGGAATCTTGAACATATTTGTTCGTTAGGTGGGGAAGAATTTGTTGGATTTGGATCTGACTTTGACGGGACTTCGGGCTATATAAAAGGACTGGAAACGCCTCTAGGTTATGATCAATTTATCAACGAATTACTTCAATTATATTCCGAGAACCTGGTCAAAGGATTTATTCAAAATAACTTTTTACAAGCACTTTCAAGAGCAGGAAAATAGTTTATCCGCATTTTTGTCATCATTTAAATACTTGTGCTTGAAATTTTTATGCTATAGGTCTATCATTAAAAGCGTAATTCAGCTTTCAATATAGTTTTATAGTTTTTAAGGAGAAATATTCTATTTTTCCAATAGATAGAAAAACAATAAATATTATATTGATAGAAAATAGGATCACGTGTCGATTCGAAGGGGTGTAAACGATGATTAAGCAGCTTTCTTGGAAAGTTGGCGGTCAGCAAGGTGAAGGGATTGAAAGTACAGGGGAAATCTTCTCAATAGCTTTAAATCGTCTTGGGTATTATTTATATGGATACCGTCACTTTTCATCACGTATTAAGGGAGGACACACCAATAACAAAATTCGGGTTTCTACGACAAAAGTTCGTGCTATTTCAGATGATCTGGATATATTAGTAGCCTTTGATCAAGAGACCATTGATGTGAACTTCCATGAGCTTCAGGATAAAGGAATTGTCTTAGCGGATGCTAAATTTAATCCAACGATTCCTGAGGGGACAAACGTAACATTGTATGCGGTACCATTTACAGAAATAGCAACTGAGTTAGGAACGTCACTCATGAAAAATATGGTGGCAGTGGGAGCTACTAGTGCTGTACTTGATTTAGAAGTGGAAGCATACCGTGAAGTTGTCAGTGAGATCTTCTTACGCAAAGGACAGCAAGTTGTTGACAAGAATATGGAAGCTATCCAAAAAGGTGCAGAATTCGTAAAAGACCACTCCGATGGAGAAGTTCCAAAACTAAAATTAGAACCAGCAGATGGTAAAAAGCGTTTATTCATGATCGGAAATGATGCGATTGCTTTAGGTTTCTTGGCAGGTGGATGCCGATTTATGGCGGCTTATCCAATTACTCCTGCTTCTGAAATTATGGAATATTTAATTAAAAAATTACCAGAGTTTGGTGGAACAGTTATCCAAACAGAAGATGAAATTGCTGCAGCAACAATGTCTATTGGAGCAAATTATGCTGGAGTTCGTACGATTACTTCTTCTGCGGGACCAGGTTTATCTTTAATGATGGAATCAATCGGTTTATCTGGAATAACAGAAACACCGCTTGTAATTGTAGATACACAACGTGGTGGACCGAGTACCGGTTTACCTACCAAACAAGAACAGTCCGATCTAATGGCCATGATTTATGGTACACATGGTGAAATTCCTAAAGTTGTTATGGCGCCAAGTACTGTTCAAGAAGCATTTTATGATGCCATTGAGGCATTAAACATAGCAGAAGAATATCAGTGTCCGGTTATTTTATTAACAGATTTGCAACTGTCTTTGGGTAAACAGACCGTAGAACCTTTAGATTATGATAAGATTGAGGTTCGTAGAGGAAAGCTTGAAAATTCTGAGCTGCCAGAGCTTGAAAAGGGAGAGTACTTCAAACGATTTGAACTAACTGAAGATGGAGTGTCACCTCGTGTTTTACCTGGAACCAAAAATGGTGTATACCATGTGACAGGTGTGGAACATGATGAAACAGGAAAACCATCAGAGGTAGCATCTAACCGTAAAGCGCAAATGGATAAGCGTCTTCGCAAGCTTAATAGTTTACCAGAACGTTTTCCTACTCCTGTTTATGTTAATGCTCCTCATGAAGAGGCAGATGCTCTTTTAGTTGGATTTAATTCAACAAGAGGAAGCATTGAAGAAACTATGGCTAGATTAGAAGAGGAAGGCATTAAAGTTAATCATGCTCAAGTTCGTTTGATTCATCCGTTCCCAGTTGAACAATTAAGTCCATTAGTTAAAACGGCAAAGAAAGTAATTGTAGTTGAGCATAACGCTACAGGACAGCTAGCCAATATCATCAAAATGAATATTGGATCAAGAGATAAAATTGAAAGTGTACTTCGCTATGATGGGACACCATTCCTTCCAAGTGAGATTTACAACGAATGCAAGGAGTTGTTATAAATGGCGACATTTAAAGATTTTAGAAACCAAGTAAAACCAAATTGGTGTCCTGGATGTGGTGACTTCTCTGTACAAGCAGCGATTCAGCGTGCAGCTGCTAATGTAGGTCTAGAATCAGAGGACCTTGCCGTTGTATCTGGAATTGGGTGTTCCGGACGTATTTCAGGATATATTAATTCTTACGGATTCCATGGAATCCATGGTCGTTCCTTACCTATAGCGCAAGGTGTGAAGATGGCCAACAAAGACTTAACTGTCATTGCTTCTGGTGGAGATGGCGATGGTTTTGCTATTGGTATGGGACATACAGTTCATGCTATCCGTAGAAATATAGATATTACTTATATCGTTATGGATAATCAAATCTATGGTTTGACTAAAGGGCAAACATCCCCTAGAAGTCAAAAAGGCTTTAAAACAAAGAGTACACCAAAGGGATCCATTGAGTCATCCCTATCAGTTATGGAGCTCGCTTTATCTGCAGGTGCAACATTTGTTGCACAAAGCTTCTCAAGTGATTTGAAGGATTTGACATCTCTTATTGAACAAGGAATCCAACATAAAGGATTCTCATTAATTAACGTATTTAGTCCTTGTGTAACATACAATAAAATCAACACTTATGATTGGTTTAAAGAAAATCTAACAAAGCTTTCTGATATTGAAGGATATGACCCTTATGATCGTTCTCAAGCTATGAATACTGTTATGAAACATGATGGTTTAGTAACAGGTCTTATCTATCAAAATACAGAACAACAATCCTATCAAGAGCTTGTTGAAGGATACAGTAAGGATCCATTAAAGGATTCTGACCTTGGAATCGACAAAGAACAATTTGAAAAACTAGTTTCAGAGTTTATGTAATCAAAAAGCGACCCTCTATATGGGTTGCTTTTTTTCTGTGAAAAACAAAGTTAAACAAACTTTAATCAGTGGACGTCCCCCGCAGATGGTTAGCGAGGGTATGACCTAAAGACCCTTGAACCAATTGGACATTGACGGGCAGCTTATCCCCTACCTACTCTTTTCGCTTTACTTAAGACTTGAGGCGGGGGGATTACTGCCATGAAAATAAAACATTAAATTTTTCATCCTTGTTGCTGAAGCTTTCTTCATGGTTGGCTGCCCGTTCATACGGGATAAAATTGCAACGTTTATTAAAATGGGAAAATGGACAAAATCAAAATCCCAAGTATTCAATAAATTTTAAAGCTGGGGTGTGAGTGTGAAATCTTGTATGATTCTTATTAGAGTGATGAATGTGTTTTTCTTTCCCTTAAAAGCTGTTATAATGTTACAGTTAGAAAAAGAACTTGTTTACTAAATGAAAGGAGAATAACATATGAATGAACAGCAAAGAAAAGCTGGTCAACAAATAAAAGCGGTGGATTCAGCGGACAAAAAATCCGATGTGAAAAAATCGTTAGCAGAAAAGACAACAGCTGATTATGCTAAATATTTTGAAACAACCTATCAACCTCCTTCTTTAAAAGAAGCTAAAAGAAGGGGAAAAGAAAATGTGGAAGTCTATTATGACTTTGATGTTCCAGAAGACATTAAAGGTATAGGAAAAGGAAAAAAATTTTTAATTCGCACCTACGGCTGTCAAATGAATGAACATGATTCAGAGGTAATGGCTGGTATTCTAACAAATCTAGGTTATGAGCCTACCACTGATACGAAAGATGCGGATATTATTCTTTTAAATACTTGTGCCATACGAGAAAATGCCGAAAATAAGGTGTTTGGAGAAATCGGGCATTTAAAACCATTAAAAATGGAAAATCCTGATTTAATAATTGGAGTATGCGGATGTATGTCACAGGAAGAATCTGTAGTGAATCGCATCTTACAGAAGCACCAGTTCGTTGATTTGATTTTCGGAACCCATAACATTCACCGTTTACCACAGCTCTTGAAAGAAGCCTATTTTGGCAAAGAAATGGTTATAGAGGTTTGGTCTAAAGAAGGAGATATTATTGAAAATCTCCCTAGAAAACGTGAAGGAAAGATCAAAGCATGGGTTAACATTATGTACGGTTGTGACAAGTTCTGTACCTACTGTATTGTGCCTTTTACCAGAGGAAAAGAGAGAAGCCGCCAGCCTCAAGATATTATACAAGAAGTAAGACAGTTAGCGGCACAAGGTTATAAGGAAATCACTCTTCTTGGCCAAAATGTAAATGCATACGGTAAAGATTTTACTGATAAAAAATATGGTCTTGGGGATTTAATGGATGAAATTCGAAAAATTAACATTCCAAGAGTACGTTTTACAACCTCACATCCAAGAGATTTTGACGATCGATTAATAGAAGTACTTGCTAAAGGTGGTAACCTGTTAGATCATATCCATCTTCCTGTTCAATCAGGTAGCAGTGAAGTTTTAAAGCTTATGTCTCGTAAGTATACTCGTGAAAGTTATTTAGAATTAGCCCGTAAAATTAAAGCTGCTATTCCTAATGTTTCTTTAACTACTGATATTATTGTGGGGTTCCCAAATGAAACAGATGAGCAATTTGAAGAGACACTTTCTTTAGTAAAAGAAGTTGGATACGAGAGTGCTTATACATTCATTTATTCACCAAGAGAAGGTACTCCGGCTGCTAAAATGAAAGATAATGTACCTATGGAAGTGAAGAAGGAACGTCTGCAACGTCTAAATGCACTTGTCAATGAGCAGTCCGCAGCAGCAATGAAAAAATACCAGGGCCAAATTGTTGAGGTTTTAGTAGAAGGGGAAAGTAAGAATAACCCAGATGTACTAGCTGGATACACTGAGAAAAACAAACTTGTAAACTTTAGAGCTCCAAAATCGGCAATTGGACAAATAGTTAAAGTGAAAATAATAGAAGCAAAAACATGGTCATTAAATGGAGAAATGATAGAAGAAGAGATGGAGGTGAAGTCTTCATGACTGTATATACCCGTAAACAAGTTATAGAAGAAGCTGAAAAGTTAGCTAAAATGTTAGCAAAAACAGAGCAAATTGAACGTTTTAAGGAACTCGAAGTCAAAATCAACGAAAATCAAAAGGTTCAAGATAGCATCTCTAAAATTAAGTCCCTTCAAAAACAAGCTGTAAATTTCCAACACTATGGGAAAGAAGAAGCTTTGAAGGTGATTGAAAAAGAAATAGATCGCTTGCAGGACGAACTTGATGGAATTCCTGTTGTACAAGAATTTAAGGATATTCAAGTTCACATTAATGATGTCCTTCAATTGATCACAAGTACAATTTCTCGTGAATTAACGAATGAAATTATTCGTGACACTGGTGGAGATCTTCTTTCTGGTGAAACAGGTTCAAAAGTAAGAAATAGCTCCATTTCATCTCATCACTAAAACAAAAAGTTATAAAAAAGGTGATTCCTCATATTGGAGGAATCACCTTTTTTACAAGAAATTTGTCTAGCTCCAGCGAAAAAGCATCATCGAGTAATCTTCGAAGTTTTTGCCCCAAGTAATCGAACAAAGGAAAGCTACATAGAACTACTTTGCAAGTGCTTTTCATGTTTCGAGGGGCAGCCTATCGACTAGAATCGGTTCCCTGCTTCATGGGTGGGCTGCCCGTATAATCTGGTTCAAGGGCCTTTAGGTCATACCCTTGGGTGTTAACAATCAGTGAGGGACGGCCACTGATTGAAAGTCACTTTACGGTATAAAAATAACCTTCTCCTAATGATGCACTTTTCTGTAGGCATAAGCATAGAATGAAACTGATAATAGGGATAGTTTACCTATAAAACTTGCTTGCACTTCGGGCTGTTATCACGCATAGGATATCAAAGAAGAAAATAGGAGGAGGTTCGGCATTTATGTCGCTTTTTGATCAAGAATACCGTGAAATAATTACGAAAGCCGTATGTGGTAAGGGACGAAAATTTAGTCAAGAAACTCATACACTAACACCATTACATCGTCCATCCAGCATTTTAGGTTGCTGGATCATTAATCACATTTACAAAGCTAAAAAGAAAGGAAATTATGTAGAGATCTCTGGTACGTATGAAGCCAACGTATGGTATTCATATAATGATAACACAAAAACTGAGGTAGTTACTGAGAAAATACCATACGTAGACAAAGTCAAGCTTTCAGTTAAAGACAAAAATACGATTAACGATGAACTAGAAGTTGTGGCAAATGTAATTCAACAACCAAATTGCTTAGAATGCAATATTTCTCATGAAGGCCACAAAATCGAAGTAGAAGTTGAGAGAGAATTCGTTGTAGAAGTAATTGGTGAA
Source organism: Bacillaceae bacterium S4-13-56 (assembly GCA_040191315.1). Classification (NCBI taxonomy): domain Bacteria; kingdom Bacillati; phylum Bacillota; class Bacilli; order Caryophanales; family Bacillaceae; species Bacillaceae bacterium S4-13-56. The sequence continues at coordinate 197,617 of JAWJLM010000001.1, forward strand.
ACGAAAGTTGTTGTAAAAGTTAATCCAGATGGGTTAGAATCCGATGATTTTGACTGGAGTTCAGATTTATCAGATGACGAATTTGAAAGTATCGATCCTGACTTTTTAGCAAAAGAGCATGAAGAATAAGAAAAACAAGGGCCGGCCCCTTGTTTTTCTTTTTACTAAAAAGACGCATTAACTTTCTAACCTTCATTAAGCTAGGTTTTCTAATTAATGAATGAAACCTAATGAATTTTGTCGTTTTATGCTATAATTAATGAAGTGAAAATTGATTTTGGAGGCAAGTTTATGTCAAATTTTACCCCTATGATTCAACAATATTTAACGATCAAGGCACAGTATAAGGATGCCTTTTTATTTTTTCGTCTTGGTGATTTTTATGAGATGTTTTTTGATGACGCAATAAAAGCTTCAAAGGAACTAGAGATAACGCTAACGAGTCGTGATGGAGGACAAGAAAGAGTTCCAATGTGTGGAGTGCCGTATCATGCTTCGGAAAATTACATAAAACAGCTAGTGAGTAAAGGTTATAAAGTGGCTATATGTGAACAGGTTGAAGACCCAAAGGAAGCTAAGGGTGTTGTGAAAAGAGAAGTGGTTCAATTAATAACACCAGGAACCGTTATGGAAGGGTCCATGTTAGATGAGCGAGAAAATAACTTTTTAGCTGCAATCAGTCCACTAGAACAAGAAACCTATTTGCTTTCTTATAACGATTTAACGACAGGCGAGACCTGGATGATGAAGTATGAAAATGGTATGGAAGGCATTATTCATGAACTATTTAATCTTTCTGTAAAAGAGGTCGTTATTCCCTCTACTTTAAGTGATGAGGATAAACTTTTTTTAGAAAAGCGCCTGGGAATTACATTATCTGTCGAAGATCAAATAGACCTACCAGAAGAATACAGGTATCTAGTTGAAAATTTAGAAAATGAGGGGTATATTCAAGGGTTCGCACGCCTATTTCAATATATTCATAGAACACAAAAGAGGAATTTAGATCATCTTCAGCCTGTTTCTTGGATTAATCAGGAACAGTATATGCAAATTGATATGTATTCAAGAAGAAATTTAGAGCTCGTTGAAACGTTACGTAAACAAGGAAAAAAGGGAAGTCTGCTATGGGTATTAGATCAAACAGTAACTGCCATGGGTGCTAGACTTCTAAAGAAGTGGTTGGAACGTCCTTTGTTAAGCTTAGATGAAATCGAAAGTCGACATAAAAAAGTCCAAGGATTTTTAGAACAAATGTTTCAAAGAGAAGCTCTTCGTGATGCTCTGTCCAATGTTTATGATCTTGAGCGATTAGCAGGAAGAGTTTCTTATGGAAATGTTAATGCTAGAGACCTTCTTCAATTGAAAAAATCATTGGGACAAGTTCCGATGATTATGGATTTACTCCAGGAGTTTTCTGAAACAGAGCTGAAGCGGTTATCTTACACTATGGATCCCCTTTCCGATTTGTATGCATTATTAGATGAAAGTCTTCATGAGGATCCTCCTCTTTCTATTAAAGAAGGGGGAGTCATGAAGGATGGGTATAACCAAGTATTAGATGATTATCGTTATGCCATGAAAAACGGAAAGAAATGGATCGTTGAGCTGGAGCAAAAGGAAAGGATAGCAACGGGGATTAAATCACTAAAGATAGGCTTTAACAAAGTCTTTGGATATTATATCGAAGTAACTAAATCTAATATTCCTAATCTACCAGAAGGACGGTATGAAAGGAAACAAACTCTTGCAAATGCAGAGAGATATATAACCCCTGAATTGAAAGAAAAGGAATCCTTGATTTTGGAAGCAGAAGAAAAAAGTATGGGGTTAGAATACGATCTATTTCTAGAATTAAGGCAAAAGGTGAAGGAATATATTCCTCAATTACAACTTTTGGCCGAACAAATTAGTCAGCTAGACGTATTACAAGGATTTGCAGTGGCTAGTGAACGTTACCAATACATTCGTCCGTCATTTACAAATGATAGAAAAGTTAATATTTCAGAAGGTAGACATCCTGTAGTCGAGCAAGTCATAGAATCCGGTGAATTTGTTGGAAATGATACAGTGATGGATAATGGAACAGATATCTTTTTAATAACAGGCCCAAACATGTCAGGAAAGAGTACCTATATGAGACAAGTAGCGTTGATTGCGATCATGGCGCAGATTGGATGCTTTGTTCCTTGTAAAAGTGCAGAACTACCGATTTTCGATCAAATTTTTACCCGTATAGGTGCTGCGGATGATCTAGTTGCTGGGCAAAGTACATTTATGGTTGAAATGCTTGAGGCAAAAAATGCACTAACTAATGCTACTGAAAATAGTTTAATATTACTTGATGAAATTGGTAGAGGGACAAGTACCTATGATGGAATGGCATTGGCACAGGCCATCATAGAATATATTCATGAGCATGTTCATGCAAAAACCTTGTTTTCCACTCATTATCATGAACTAACAGATCTAGAACAACAATTATCGAAATTAAAAAATGTTCATGTTCGTGCAGAGGAATATGAAGGCAGAGTTGTATTCTTACACAAACTATTTGATGGAGCAGCTGATGAAAGTTATGGAATTCATGTTGCCAAACTGGCGCAGCTTCCTGAATTGTTAATTGATCGGGCACATACATTACTCCATCAATGGGAAAAAGCATCCTTAAGGAGTACATCAAAAGAAACGAACAATAGAGAGGAACAGTTAGAGTTATTTGAAGAAGCGACTACTAAAAAGTCAAATTCCGGTAAGGAGCACCCAGTGGTTAAAGAATTAAAAAAACTAAATCTATTAGATATGACACCATTAGATGCGATAAACAAGTTATATGAGCTTCAAAAGAAGTTAAAGTAATACGTTGAGGAGGTTCCATTGTGGGAAAAATTCGTTTAATGCCAGAGCAGTTAGCAAATAAAATAGCAGCAGGAGAAGTAGTTGAACGGCCAGCATCTGTTATTAAGGAATTAGTAGAAAATAGTTTAGATGCCAATAGCACCTGGTTAAAAATCGAATTGGAAGAAGCGGGATTATCCTCTATAAAAGTAACGGATAACGGTGATGGTATGGAAGAGGATGATTGTGAGCAAGCTTTTTTCAGACATGCCACAAGTAAAATTATGTCAGAAAATGACTTGTTTCACGTAAGAACTCTTGGTTTTCGCGGAGAAGCCTTAGCGAGTATTGCTGCTGTTTCCAAATTAACGATTATGTCTTCCACTGGCCAATTCGCTGGGACTGAGCTTTATCTAGAAGGTGGAAGGATTAAGGAAAAAAGGAAGAGTGATGCGAGAAAAGGGACGACCATTATAATCCAGGACCTTTTTTATAACACTCCAGCCCGGTTGAAATATATGAAGACGATTCATACAGAATTAGGACATATTACCGATCTGTTAAATCGAATTGCATTGTCGAATCCGAATGTGAGAATTGAATGCTCTCATAATGGGAGACAGCTGTTTCAAACAAATGGAAGGGGTCAGTTAGTTGAAGTGGCGGCTAAAATTTATGGGATTTCTACTGCACAAAAAATGATTCCTATTCATCATGAGACATTGGATTTCTCAATTCGGGGATGGATTGCCAAACCAGAGATTACAAGAGCCTCTCGAAATTACATATCGACATTCATAAATGGAAGATATATTAAAAACTATGGACTTAATCGCGCCATAATAGAAGGGTATCACACTTTATTACCGATAGGTCGCTATCCATTGGCTATCCTTCATATTGAAATGGACCCTATTTTAGTAGATGTCAATGTTCATCCTGCTAAATGGGAGGTGCGGTTTAGTAAGGAAAAAGATTTGTATGAAGCGGTTGAATATGCTGTAAGAGAGGCCTTTAGAAGAGAAACTCTTATTCCAAACATTCAAAAAAAGGAAAAGAAAAAAGATATGTCAAAACAAACATCTCTTGACTTTTCAGCGCCTAGATATACCCCTTCTCATCCAATATCAGATCAGCCTACAAATGATAAGGAAGTAGAATTTTTAATTAAGGAGAAAAAGTTAGAAGAAGAACGGCTATTCGAAAGCCAACCGGCTATTAGGTCAAACCAGGACAAAATAGATCTAAATCTCCCAGATGTCTCAACGGATCACGATGATAAACAATTATCAGGAGAAATAAAAACAAGAGTACCAAAGCTTTTTCCTATTGGTCAATTACATGGAACGTATATTTTAGCTCAAAATGACCAAGGATTGTATATAATAGACCAACATGCTGCGCAGGAACGTGTTAAATATGAATTCTATAAAGAAAAAATTGGTGAGGTTGAGCATGAAGTGCAGGAGCTGATTGTTCCATTAACCTTTGATTTATCGAGTCAAGAATCTATGTTTGTGTCGAATCATTTATCTTTGTTTGAAGAAGTTGGATTATTCATAGAGCCATTTGGTAGTAATAGCTTTATGGTTCGATCTCACCCAACTTGGTTTCCAAAAGGAGAAGAGGAAACAGTTATTCAGGATATTATAGAGCAAGTGTTAGAGACGGAAAGTACAAATATTCATAAATTGCGTGAAGATACTGCGATATTAATGTCATGTAAAAGATCTATAAAAGCTAATCATCATTTAACCCATTCAGATATGGAGCGTTTACTTGATGATTTAAGTCAAACTACAGACCCTTTTACCTGTCCTCATGGAAGACCTATTATTATTCATTATTCGACATATGAGCTTGAAAAACTTTTTAAACGTGTCATGTAGAGAGGAAGAAATTTGTGATTTCACCAATTATTATTGTAGGTCCTACGGCTGTGGGGAAAACAAAGCTAAGTATTGAAGTCGCAAAAGCGTTTCAGGGAGAAGTGATTAGTGGGGATTCCATGCAGGTATATAAAGGTATGGATATTGGAACTGCTAAAATTTCCCCAAAAGAAATGGAAGGAGTTTCCCATCATTTAATAGACATAAGAAATCCAGATGAGTCTTATTCGGTTGCTGATTTTACAGAGCAAGTGAAAGAAGCGGCTCATCAAATTCTAATCCGTGGGAATCGCCCTATTGTTGCTGGTGGGACAGGACTTTATATTCAAGCTTTACTTGATGACTATCAATTTGAAGAGAAGCAATCGGATTCTAATGTGCGTTTGAATTTGGAAAATGAGGCAAATCAACTTGGTATTGAGCATTTATATGAAAGACTCAAAAATATTGATCCAAAGGAAGCAAAAAAAATTCCAATACAAAATAAACGACGTATTATTCGTGCTTTAGAAATATTTGAATTAACCGGGAAAACAAAAAGTGAGTGGAATAATAAGGAGTCTCAATCTCATATATTTGAGCATTCTATCCTTATTGGACTTGAGATGGATAGAACAATTTTATATGATAGAATCAATAACCGTGTGGATCAAATGGTGGAAGATGGACTTATAGATGAGGTGTTTTCTTTCTATAAGCTTGGATTTGCTGATCTTCAATCAATGAAAGGGATAGGTTATAAAGAATTTATTCCGTATTTTAAGGGGGAGTGGACGAAAGAGGAGGCAATTGACCGACTGAAAAGAAATTCCAGGAGATTTGCGAAGAGACAAATGACATGGTTCAAAAATAAAATGGACGTACAATGGTATACCATCTCTCCTGAACATTATTCTGAAAACTTCCAAAAAATTTTGGATGATTTAGCAGGAATGATCAAAGAAAAGGAGAAGTAAACATTTAGATAGAAAAGAGGAGGAAGAATCATGGCACAAACTGTGAACATACAGGATCAATTTCTAAATCAATTGCGTAAGGATCATGTACAAGTAACTGTATTCTTATTAAATGGATTCCAATTAAGAGGAATTGTAAAAGCGTTTGATAATTTTACAGTTTTACTAGAAGCTGATGGAAAACAACAGCTCATATTCAAGCATGCGATTTCTACATTCACTCCATCTAAAAATATCAATTTAGATCAAGAGTAACACCAAAAACGAGTGTGAACACACTCGTTTTTTCTTATAAGATAAGAAATCATTATGGCTCGCTTGGCGGAGCCA